>CAMFKA010000064.1 GCA_945957185.1 uncultured Chlamydiaceae bacterium
TTGATTCATTTCCTACGGTTCCTCGCAAGCTCGTCACCGTAGGCTACATAAGGGTCCGCCCTAGGGGCTCAGCGGCAAAAAGTAAGCTACTTTCTCTCTTCACTAAAAGATCAATAACCGGATTTATTCAAATAAATAATAAATATGTTGTTGATTTTAATTTTATAAATTGATATAATTCACTCTTAGTTTAATTAAAATATGGAGATAATATGGCAGCCCCAATTGGCCCTACAATTTCGAATGCTACGCTCAATTTTTTAGATGATCCTGAAACTCAGAATTTGAGAATTAAAGCATGGCATTTAAAAGGGATGTTAGATCCAGTCGTAAACCCTCGCACCGAAAGACAACAATTTTGGATTAATACAGCAAAGGTTGTTGCTGCAGTTGCTAGCGTTGCATTGGTAGGCGTTTGTATATGGCTTGCTATACCTATATTTCTCTGTACATCTTTACCAGCATTAACGGCGTTTGAGGCCACGGCCGGAGTTCTTTCTCTGTCTGCGAGTCCGATTACTTTAAGTCTTTCAATTACTTCTATATTTTGGGCTGCATTCATGCAGTCTCATGAACAGCATATTGCTGAAAAAGAAAAGCAATTGTATGACTATGTAACAGATCCAAGAAAAGGTGTTAACATATTGTTTGATTGCATCGACAATAGATTTAAGACGTTATTTCCTGAAAATCCAAACCCTAATCACATTCTATTGGATCCGACTAAATTTGAACATGTAAAGGCAGAAGTGGAGAATACGAAAAATTTTCTTACACCATTTGCAAACGAAAGATTCTTTGCATTGCCTTCAACGAGTGAGCCAAAGGATTGATAATTCGAATAATTATCATTTAATCGTTCCATCGTTTCAAAAGAAAGGGGCCCTTTTCGGGGCCCCTGAATCATAGTAACAATAACGCTATCGCTTACGCGGCTTTGATTTTGATATCAACGCCGGCTGGCAAGCTAAGTGTCTTCAACGCATCGATCGTCTTCCCTGTTGGGTTGATGATGTCGATGAGACGCTTGTGTGTGCGCATTTCGAATTGTTCACGAGATTTCCGGTCGATGTTAGTCGAGCGGAGAACGGTGAACTTTTCGCAGCGGGTGGGCAGGGGAATTGGACCTGCAACACCGGCGCCGGTGCGTTTTGCTGTTTCTACGATGTCAGCCGTTGAGCGGTCTAGCAATCTTTGATCGTACCCTTTCAAGCGGATGCGGATCTTCTGATGTGCGACCTTTGGCTGTTTGTCTTGTTTGACAGTTTTTTCTTGTTTAGCCATAAATCCTGAACCTTTATTTCTTAGTGATCTCTTGAGCGATTTTAGCAGGAACCGGCTCGAAGTGGCTTGGTTCCATTGCGTAGGTCGCGCGTCCTTGTGTCAATGAGCGCAGTTGGGTTGAGTAACCGAACATTTCGCTTAAAGGCACTTCGGAGTTGACCAGAACAGCACCTTTGAGGTTTTCCTGTCCTGTGATTCTTCCTCGTCGTCTGTTGAGATCGCCGATGACGTCCCCTACGGAAGCTTCCGGAGTGGTGACAACGACTTTCATAATAGGTTCGAGCAAGATCGGCTTAGCTGCGCGGGCAGCTTCTTTCAATGCCATCGATCCGCAGATCTTAAACGCCATCTCGTTAGAGTCGACTTCGTGGTACGACCCGAATACGATGTCGACGCAGACGTCCACGAGATTGAAACCGGCGAGAACTCCAGTAGCGAGTCCCTCTTCGATCCCTTTCATCGTTGGGTTGATGTATTCCTTCGGAATCGTTCCCCCGACAATCTTGCTGACAACCTCGTTTCCTTTCCCTTTTTCGTTCGGGCGGATTTCGAGTTCGACGTGAGCGTACTGACCGCGACCGCCGGACTGCTTGACGTACTTTGTCTTTGCAATTCCAGGTGTGGTGATGGTTTCTTTGTAAGACACTTGCGGCTTACCAACGTTAGCTTCCACGTTAAATTCACGGCGCATACGATCGTGAAGGATCTCTAGGTGAAGTTCACCCATCCCGGAAATGATCGTTTGTCCTGTTTCTTCGTTTGTGGTGACGCGGAAAGTAGGATCTTCTTCGGAAAGAGCTCCCAATGCCGTCGACAGCTTTTCGCGGTCTGCTTTGGATTTTGGTTCGATCGCCATAGAGATAACAGGCTCGGGGAACTCCATTCTCTCTAGAATGAGAGGGAAGCTGTCAGAGCATAGAGTATCTCCTGTAGTCACTTTCTTCAAACCGATGCAGGCAGCGATGTCACCGGTGTAGAACTCTTCACGCTCTTCACGCTTGTTGGCGTGCATTTCGAGGAGACGAGAGATTCTTTCTTTGGTGCCTTTTGTGGAGTTGATGAGGTTCATCCCTTTTGTCAACGTACCGCTATAGATACGAGTAAAGGTTAAACGTCCCACATAAGGGTCTGTCATGATTTTAAAAGCGAGAGCAGCGAATGGTCCATCGTCTTTCGGTTCGAGAAGAAGTTCTTCGTCCGAATCCACTTTGTGTGCGCGAACAGCGCCACGGTCGAGTGGAGATGGCATCCAGTTGACGACTGCATCCAGCAAGTTTTGCACCCCTTTGTTTTTAAAGGCGCTTCCGCAAAGAACCGGGTTGATTTTGTTTTCACAAACCCCTTTACGGATTGCTGCATGGATTTCATCGATTGTCAGAGTTTCAGGCGCTTCTAGCACTTTCGTCATGAAAACTTCGTTGTTTTCGTCGACGGTTGCGAGCTCTTCCAGCATCTCTTGACGCATTTTTTTGCATTTCTCGAGTAAGTCTGCAGGGATATCTTCTTCGTCCCAGTCTGCGCCCATTGTTTCGTCATGAAACAGGTAAGCGCGCATGGTGACGAGGTCGACCATTCCTTTAAACTCCGATTCTGCTCCGATAGGGCAGTGGACGGGAACAACGTTCGCGTGGAGTTTTTCACGCATCGATTCGACAGTGTCAAAGTAGCTTGCGCCGAGACGGTCCATCTTGTTGACGAACGCGATACGAGGCACGCGGTACTTGTCAGCTTGTCTCCACACAGTTTCGGACTGGGGTTCCACTCCGGAAACGGCGTCGAATACAGCGACAGCGCCATCGAGAACGCGCAAAGAACGTTCCACTTCAATGGTGAAGTCTACGTGTCCAGGGGTGTCGATGATGTTGATTTTGAAGTCTTTTTTCCACCAAACTGTTGTCGCAGCAGAAGTGATCGTGATTCCACGCTCTTGCTCTTGCTCCATCCAGTCCATTGTCGCTGCGCCATCGTGCACTTCCCCAATTTTGTGGAGACGTCCGGCGTAGAACAAGATACGTTCGGTAGTTGTTGTCTTACCGGCGTCGATGTGGGCCATAATCCCGATGTTACGGACATTTTTAAGTTTGTCCTTTTCTGGTCTTGCCATGGAATCCTCCTACCACTTGTAGTGGGCAAAAGCTTTGTTAGCTTCAGCCATTCTGTGAGTGTCGTCTTTTTTCTTAATGGTAGTTCCCTGATTGTTGAAGCAATCAGCGAGTTCGGAGGCAAGTCCTTCTTCCATCGAACGGCCCACTTTTGAACGTGAGTGGTTGATGATCCAGCGCATCGCCATAGCTGTACGGCGGTTTGCAGGGATTTCAATAGGTACTTGGTAAGTCGCACCACCGATACGGCGGGATTTGACTTCCAGAGAAGGCTTTGCGTTTTCGAGAGCTTGTTCAAAAGCTTCGAGAGGGTTCTCGTGTTTCACTCGCTTTGCGAATTTATCGAGAGCATTGTACACCAACTTGCGAGCGGTGGATTTCTTTCCGCCGAACATCACTTTGTTGATGAATTTTCCTAATGTTGTGCTGCTGTAAAGAGGATCTGGTTCGGTCTCTCTCTTCTCTGCACGGTGTCTTCTGGACATGAGTTCCTCATAATTTTTTGTTTCAAATGAGGAAGATCGTACTGTTTCACCCGGCACGTGGGACTCCACGGCCTGCTCGAGGTTCGCTTTTACTGATTAAAGAAAAGGCAAAGCTCGGGCTAAAATGCCTAATTTAAAGGCATCCTGGCATTACTTGGGTTTTTTCGCCCCGTACTTGGATCTTCCTTGTTTACGGTCTTTCACTGCCGCGCAGTCTAGGGTTCCGCGAACGATGTGGTAACGCACCCCTGGTAAGTCCTTCACACGACCACCGCGAACGAGAACGATGCTGTGCTCTTGAAGGTTATGTCCCTCACCGCCGATGTAGGCAATGACTTCTTGACCGGTCGAAAGACGAACCCAAGCAACTTTACGCAATGCGGAGTTAGGTTTCTTAGGCGTTTTCGTTTTCACTTGCAAGCATACACCACGACGTTGTGGGCATTTTTGCAGTGCTGGCGACTTGCTGCGCTTTCTCTTAGGAGAGCGAGGTTGTCGAACGAGTTGGTTAATTGTCGGCATAGATGCCAATCTCCATGTTTATGTATAAATAATCCTTTGCCCTTGAATTGCAAAAGATACATCGAGTATACAAATTACATGTTTTTTTGGAAAGGATATGTATGAAATCTCTCTCTATTATAGGATCTACCGGCTCGATTGGAGTCAACACACTAAAAGTTGTCGCTCACTTAAAAGATCAATTTCAGGTGGTCGCTCTCGCTGCACACAGCAATTTAAAATTATTACTTACACAGATCGATCAGTTCCATCCCAAATGTGTCGCCGTCTACGACAAAGAAAAAGCCGCCGAACTCAGAAAATTGCGTCCGGAGCTCGAAGTTTTGGAAGGACTGGAAGGAGTCTGCGCCGTCGCTTCTCATCCCGATGCCGAGTTGACCGTTTCTGCAATGACCGGAACATTGGGACTGCTGCCGACATTAAAAGCGATCGATGCGGGAAAAAATGTCGCGCTCGCAAACAAAGAGGCTTTAGTTTCGGGAGGACGGCTCGTCATGGAGCTCGCGAAAAAGCGGGGAGTGGAGATTTTGCCGGTCGATAGCGAACATAGCGCCATCTTTCAATGTTTAAACGGAGCGCCAAAAGAGCGAGTGCGCCGTCTGATTTTGACATCTTCGGGAGGCCCGTTTCGAGAAAAAAGCAGCGAGCAGTTGCAGCAAGTGACAGTGGAAAATGCGTTGAATCACCCGACCTGGACGATGGGACCCAAGGTGACGATCGATTCGTCGACACTCATGAATAAAGGGTTGGAAGTGATCGAAGCGTATTGGTTGTTTGATGTGCCGCTCGATAAAATCGAAGTGGTGATACATCCGCAAAGCATCATCCACAGTATGGTTGAATTCGTCGACGGATCGATGATGGCACAAATGAGCGAACCGACGATGATCGTTCCGATTCAGTACGCGTTGACATATCCCGATCGTCGGCCGGGACTGATTCCCCCTTACGATTTTATGAAAAATTCGCAGCTCACCTTTTTCGCTCCCGATTTTCAAAAATTCAAATGCCTAAAAATGGCATTCGAGGCGATCAAGTCCGGAGGCAGCTACCCGTGCTACATGAACGCCGCGAATGAGGTGTTGGTACAGCGGTTTCTCAACCGTGAAATCAAATGGACAGAGATTGGAGATTTATTGGAAAAACTGCTTTCCAATCATAAGTCAGAAGAAATTGTGGATGTGGAGCAGGTTTTAGTTGTAGATTCCGCAGCAAGACGCGACGCGACGGAAGTTCTTGCATAAAATCGCTTGAAGAAGCGATGATAGCCCTTAAAAACAGTAGTTAGGATTTATATTATGGCGAGTCTCTTTTATTTTGTTTTTGCATTGCTTGGATTGGGAGTGCTGATCTTTTTACACGAACTTGGGCACTACTGGATGGCGCGCCGCGTTGGAATGCGAGTGGAAACTTTTGCAATTGGTTTTGGGTCGCCTATTTACAAATGGCAACGCGATGGCGTGACTTGGCAGATCGGTTGGATCCCTTTCGGCGGCTATGTTAAAATTGCCGGAACAGACACGACAGCAGAGCAAGATCCTTACGAAATCAAAGACGGATTTTTTGGAAAGTCCCCTTGGGATCGCATAAAAGTCGCTTTTATGGGCCCGCTAGCAAATTTGGTTCTTGCGTTTGTCTTGTTCGCAGCGCTGTGGGCGATGGGAGGGCGTGAAAAGTCTTTTCAAGAATACACAAAAATCATTGGATGGGTCGATCCTCAATCCGAACTTTTTCAGAAAGGTGTCCGCCCCGGGGATGAAATTTACTCTTATAATGACGTGTCGTACGAAAGTGCTAAAGACCATTTCTATGGTCCCACAACAGCCGACGGAAAAATCAAAATCCGCGGTGCTCATGTCAACTACAAAACCGGCGAAAGCACTCCATTTGAATACCTAGTTGCTGTTTATCCTCATCCCGCTTCCCTGAAAGAGGGAGTGATGACTGCCGGTGTGTTCAACAGCGCCAACTACATGATCTACGACAAAATGCCAAACGGTACCGAAAATCCCATCAAAGAGGGGTCTCCGGTTAAAGATAGCGGAATAGCCTATGGCGACCGCATCGTTTGGGTGGATGGAGAAGTGATTTTCTCGTCGAAACAATTGGAGAAAGTTCTTAACGATCAACGCGCACTGCTGACTGTTGTCCGCGGCGATCAAGTGATCTTGAGAAGAGCCCCGCGCGTAGAAGTTAAAGAATTGAAATTAGATTCCGCTTTCAAAGAGGAATTGGTCGACTGGCAATACGAAGCGCAACTCAAAAATGCAAAACTGCAAGATCTGTATACAATCCCATACAACTTGACAAATGATGGCATCGTCGAAAATGCTCTCACTTTCATTGAACCCGAAATGAGTGCCGTCTTCTTCCCTAAACAGATTTTTGCAGATGTCGATGAGCCTTTGTTGGTGGGAGACAGAATCATAGCGGTCGATGGCAAACCCATCACTCACGCTTTTCAACTGTTTGGAATCCTTCAAGAGCGTTATGTCAACGTCATCATCGAAAGAGACCCCTCCCTCCGTGTCATTCCAAACTGGAAAGAGGCAGATCAATTATTTTTAAAAGGAATTGATTGGAAAGCTCTGACAGCAATGACTCAAAGCATCGGAACAGCTAATCCTGTTGCCGAGAACGGTGAGCTGTTTATGCTGCGCACCATCCAACCCAAAACCCGCTTCGAAATGGCTGCAACGCCAACAGAGAAGGCGCAATGGACTGCTGATGTCGCTGCAGCAAAGACTCAAATCGAAGAGATCGAAAATCCCGAAAGACGCGTAGCAGCCTTAAAACTTTTGGATCAGCAAGAAAAAATGCTTTATTTAGGCATCCCAGCAGTTCAAGACCGTCGCGTCCTTTATAACCCCAGCCCCGAAGAGCAATTCAAGAGCGTTTCAGGAGAGATTTTCCGTACGTTAGAAGCGTTGTTTACCGGTTCATTGAATCCCAAATTTATGAGCGGTCCCATCGGTATCGTGAGAGTGGTTCAAGAGAATGCGCGCGTAGGGATCAAAGAGGCATTATTTTGGTTAGGAGCGATCAGCCTGAATTTGGGACTGTTAAACCTTCTTCCAATTCCCGTACTGGATGGCGGTAACATTGTGATTTCATTTGTCGAAATGGTCACCGGGCGCCGTATGAAGCCGAAAGAATTGGAAAAATTGATTTTGCCGTTTGCGGTATTGCTGATCGGATTTTTTATTTATCTTTCCTACAACGATTTGATGAACCTCGCTTCGTCGTACCTAGGGCGTTGATAATGCGGACCGCGATAGCAAGAAAACGCGGAGACGCGGGGACGCAGGGACGCGGAGTTTTTTTCTTTTATAAAAGAATGTAATTGTGATTTTTTCTAGACAACGGGATCCCTTTTACCATTTTAGAAATTTCTCCGCGTCTCTGCGTCCCCGCGCCTCCGCGTTATCTTGCTATCGTTCCGTCCTCGGCCTGGTGCATCAATTTTTCCCAACCTGCAAAGAGATGTAACGTGTTGTCTCCCCCTGCTTAATCAGCATGAGTAACGGTTTGCTCGCTTCTGTCTCGGCTACGGCCTTGTCGAACTCTTCCGGAGTCGCCACCTTCTTTTGATTCACAGCAAGGACAACTCCACCTTTCCGCAGTCCAACCCACGCTGCCGGGCTGTTGGCATCCACTTTTGTAATGACAACTCCTTCCTGACCCTGCACAGCACCAACAGTGACTCCTAATCGAGTCACAGCTACCCCAACAGCCTCCGCTTCCGGTGCCTTCGAAACTACTGTTTCAGAGGGGAGTTCACCAATTTTAACTTGTAAAGATATCGATTTACCTTCGCGTAACACACCAATAGTCGCTTCGTCACCGGGGTTTGCAAGGGCAACGGTATTTCTAAGACTTGCTTGATCTTTTACAGGTCGGTCGTTGTACAAAAGGATAACATCTCCCTGTTTGATCCCTGCAACATCTGCCGGAGAGCTTTTTGTCACCTCAGAGACTAGCGCTCCTTCAATTTTGCTAAGACCTAATGCTGTGGCGAGTTCTTTATCGATATTTTGCAAAGAGACTCCCAAAAATCCCCTTGTGACTTTTCCTTTGGTTTTGAGCTGCTCCACAATGTGACTCACGATATTGCTCGGAATAGCAAAGCCAATTCCAATGTATCCTCCACCGCCTTTATTCGTGACAATGGCGGTGTTGATTCCTACCACTTTCCCCGTTAAGTCCAGCAAAGGACCTCCGGAGTTCCCTTGATTGACAGCGGCATCTGTTTGGATGAAGTCTTCAATGCGGGCAAGCTCCAAATTATTCCTTCCTACAGCACTGACAACTCCTGCAGTCAGAGAGGCCTGTAATCCCAATGGAGTACCGATGGCGATGACCCACTCTCCCACTTCCAATTGGTTGGAATCACCTAATTTAAGAAATGTTAAATCGTTTCGATCTATCTTTATCAATGCTACATCGGTGCTAGGATCTTGTCCTACCACTTTTGCTGCGTATTCGTTTCCATCAAAAAGAGTGACGATAATTTGTGAAGCGTCACTAATCACATGGCTATTTGTTAAAATCAAACCATCCGACGAAATGATAAATCCGGAGGCTTGTCCCATAATTTCAGGCTGCTTCGCTTGTGGCATTTTACTTTTTGGAAAGGGAAGTCCGTAAAAGCGATCGAAAAATGGGTCTCCAAAAGCTTCAAAGCGGTCATCGTGAAGAAAGGACTCGACGGTAAGTGTGTTAGTTGTGGAGCCACTGGTACGTATCGAAACGACAGCGGGAGTGCTGTCCTTAGCAACGGCGCGGAAGTCGACGGTATTGGACATGCTAAGAGGGACAGCGCCATCAACTACAGCAAAGTTTATCGCTAAAAATAACGGAATGACGCGAGAAATTAGAAATTTATTCATAGGGGAGCACTCCTAATTTGATATTGGAGCTTTGCAAACTGTTGAAAGCCATCAAGAGGGTATTAAACATTCACTTTAAATGTTTGCATCGCTTCGTCAACGGTTCCGTAAGATTGGAACAATTTGTTGAGCGATACAAGCTCAAAGACAGATTGAACTTGCTTACACATCCCTGCCAGGCGCACATCTCCATTTCCGGAATGAGAGAGCCTAAGTGCGGCGATGAGGCAGCCGAGGCCGGAGCTGTCAATAAACTGAACATCTTTAAGATCAATGATTAAGCGAAAAATCTTTTTCGATTCCACCAGCGCTTTGATTTCATCTTTAAATTCATATGAACGGCTAGCGTCCAAGTTGCTTCCGTTGACATGAATGACGATCACATCATCGACGACTTCGTGTGTAAACTCCATAAAGCGACTCCTTTTCTCAATTCGCACTATGGCAAATGGCATTAATTTTTTCAATTTTTATTGGCACAAGAGGAAAGGAGGAGTGTTGACTCCTCCTTGAACTCCTGATTGCAAAATCAATGCCCCTTCTTGGGCTTCTCGCTTTTTGGAGGTTTATCCGATTTATGTTCCGCTTTTGCAGCTGGTTTTTTCTTTTCGGGTTCTTTGGGCTTTTTAGATGAAACTTTGGGTGGTTTTTCGCTTTTTTTGTCTTTTTTGTCTTTGATAATGGGCTTTGGTGTGGGGATCTCTTCGTCAGATTGGATAATGTGAGGCTTGGTAGGTTTAGGGGGTTTTGCCGGTGCAGCAGGAGCCGGATGCCCTTGGACAATCTTTGGTTTTTTTTCTGTTTTTTTCTTTGCTTCCTCTTGCTTTTGATGTTCGGCCGGAGTCGTAAAGACTACTTTAGCTTTGGGGTCGATGGAGCTCGAAGCTTCTGATGAATCGGACGAATCGTTATCATCTTTAACAGGTGAAACTGCTGGTTGCGATGGCAACTGTTGTACCGCCGTAGTGGCGCCCTTGTAAAAAAGTCCTAAAACCGACGATACGACTGCGATTTTGGCGATATTTTTTCGCTCATAATAGAT
>CAMFKA010000065.1 GCA_945957185.1 uncultured Chlamydiaceae bacterium
CGTCTTGTTTTGCGACACTCTTTTCAAAAAGGAGAACTTCGAGCTGTACCATCTTGATAGGGACATCGAGTTTTTTAAGGAGTTCTTTCAGTTTTGGAAGGATGTCAGCCTCCACTACCATTGTGATGTAGCTGGTTTTGGGATCGACAATAAAGTTAGAACGCCCCTGATTCACCGGCGGATTGCGAGGTTTATTTCTCGCAGAAGAATCTTCATTAACGACAAAGCGATCGGTAAGGAAGTAACCGTCATCGAACGGATAGCTTCTGATCACTAATGGCTCCATCGTCTGCGGAACGTCCATTTGCCGTTGCTGCACTTCGGCATTCGTCAGCCCTTGATCTTGCTGATCATTTTCTTGTTCCCCTTGATTGTCGTTATCACCGTTTTTGGAAACATTCTTTTTCTCTTTAATGTTGTTAGCCAACATCAGATTGTAGATGCGGTCAATAACACCGGCGAGTTCGTCCGGATCGGCATGTTTCACATGGTAGGAGTAGATCACTTTCTCTCGAGCGCTGCCGACTTGACTCTCCACTTGTCGGATGATCTCTTCAGCTTTTTTAATCTCTTCGCGAGTCCCCACTAAAAATACGGCCTGCGCAATATTTTTGAGAGCGATCACACGTAACGTCGCTCCGCCGGAAGTGCTGGGATTATTCGAACGCACGTTGTTATTTGGCTCTCGACGCTCTTTAGGATCCACCTTTAGACGAAATGTTTTATCTGCGCGATCGGGAACACGAATTTCATTGGACGAGATGCAATTATCTTGGATGCTTTCGAAAATCGATCCCAAAATATTAGCCATCTCTTCCGCATCAACACGGTAAAGAGCGATAGCTTTATACTCTTTGTCGCCTCTGTTTGCAGAGATAAAATCGTAAATTTTAAGCAGGTCTTGCACTTCATTAACAGCGCCTACAATGACGATATCACGCCCTACGAGCTGCAGCGAAGTGCTATTGGGATTGACAAAGCGCTCCAAAAACGCCCAAACACGACGCACGTCGGAGGGTTCTGGCTCCAAAATAAAGCATACGCGTTGATTGGGAGGAAGGACTTTCAGGTCTTCTCGGCGATTGGTGATCACCTTCACCCCTGAGCGGTCTTTATGGATGGGGTACAGCTGTCGCAGAAAGGGATTTAGCTGACGAATACCAACGCCGTTCTGAGCAAAAATCAGTTCGAGCATCTCATCCCAAGCCCCTTTAGGGATCGGTAGATTCGAATCGACATTCAATTTCATTTCGCTGATCTCTTCGGGAACGAGATAGACGTAACGTTGAGACCCATAGTCAATGACAAGTTGCCCTAATGTCGTCTCCGGTTGGTGCCAAAGGGCGTAGCCCCCCTCTTTTCCATTCGTAGTCGCCATCTCGCGCCATGTGTTTTCCACATCGATCAAATCGGATCGGGCCGCGTTGATCTGTTCGAGCAAACCTTCATAATCGGATTCGGGAGCTCCGGCAGCATACAAAGCTGTCACTTGTCCATAAAGATCGTTCAGTTCGTTATGCAATTCGAACATATCTTTATTCACGTAGTTCAGCTGCTGTTGTAGAGAGCGATCGAGATCGCCGCCGCCTTTGACAACTCCGGCTTTCTTTTCAGCAATCGTTTGTGCGTCTAGCAGAGCGTTACAGCCCCACAACACTCCTATGAGAAGTGTTTTTAAGATCCATTTATTCTTCATCGCCATCTTCGATCGTTTCCTCGCTCTCTTCGTCCCTATTCTGTTGGGAGTTAAGCTTTCTCTTGGTAGTTCTTAATTGTTTCCTGGGTTCTTTTGGCGCCGCAGTCGATTGAGCCCCCTGTTGCATCGGAATTTCGATGATGCTCACATCGGCTCTAGAAGGACTAAAAATCACTCCGGATAGCATTTGGCGGGCATCGTCATTGACAATTCCGTCGAAGACGAACATTGGCCCCACGCTCTTTCTATCCACGTAGTCGTCGATCTCTTCTGCCGTCATCAATTTTTTCCAACCCGCTTCGGTCTTTATCAACCAATCTTGCGGACTCAAGAAAACTCTCTCTTTGTCGATTTCAAAGACAAATTGGGAACGGGTTCTTGCGCCGACGAATTTAAAACTTTGTTGTAGGTTTTGGGGATTCCAACTCTCGACTGACTTGAGAAGATTCAATTGAATTTTGCTTTTTCCTTCGACATCCCACAATTCGAAATTGAGGAGGCGGTCGTCGATTTTTTTCACAAGCATCAGAGGTTTGCCCAAGGAGTCGTCTCCCGGGCGTGCAACTTTCCAGCGGTTATTTTCCCAAACAAGGACATCACCCACGTTGACATAGACGGAATAAAGTTCATCTTTTTCACCGAAATCGATCCGCTGTTTCCCTACCACATCTTGGTACTCTTTTCCGCCGTGACGTTCTAAAAATTTATCGACTCCATACCAACGCGCTTTTTGGCGAGCAAGAAGCGTTCCGTCGACGCGAAATTTTCCAAGTTCCCACTGATTGCCGGTAGCGCTGCGTATCATCTCTTTCTCTGGAAGTGTAAACAACGAATTATCAACGGGTTCCGTTACAATAGTGTCCTTATCCCCACACATGGCCACACGGACAAGCGCGCCACCTCCCTCTTGGAACGAAGGTTCGATCCATAGGCATGTCTTTTCGTTGTTTTTGCTGAATGCGTACTGAGGAGGAGTTAACGACCGGTCGTAATAAAGATAGAGCTTTTCCCCGGGCAAAGTTGAAGACACATTTTTACTTCCCAAAAAAGAGAAGTGCAGTTGTGTCGACTCCGGTTTCGCATCGGGACGCCCATTTTTACCGTAGTAGATCAACACTTTTTTAAGGTCCGGTAGCTTTGGAGTGATGGGTGCCGATTGGAGCTTAATCGCAGGGTCGCCAATTTTTTGGTAGGAGTCCGCTGCTTGTGAAAAAACATTTTTCGGCGGATTCAATTTTTCTTTCACTACGGAAAGCGGAGAGATCACCGATGGTCGGATCAAGTAAAAATAGCCTCCTAGAAGGAGAAGCCCTCCAGCGACGACTGTCAAAAGGAGGTTTAAGCGGGAGAGTAGCCTTTTGCTCATTACAGAAAATCTCGTTAAAATAGCATGATACCAAAAGACCCGAAATACGGCTACACAGAAAAATCAAATTAAAAAAATTTATTGCTCTTTGGTTGCAAAAGCTAATATAATCAGGTTTGAAGCTGAGTTATTATTAAGGGGGTTTTAATGAGTGCCAATCCTTCAAATGACAACAAACCAAAAGATGACCTTTTCAACCTTGCCAAAGCCAATGCGAAAGATACTATCGCATATATTTTGATGGTAGTTGGGATCATCTTAACGCTGTTCCAATCCTTTTGGGGTGGATTCATCGTTGGTTTAGTCCTCGGTTACTTTTATAAGTCGGAAATCATTCAAGCTGTTACTAATTACACACGCGTGATTGATCAAGAGGGTCTTGTAAAGAGCGTGATCTTGGGAGGAGCTCTCCTCGCCTTGTTCATCGGTTCTTATCCACTCTTCATCGGTGTGGGTGTTATTGTGGCGCTGTATTTTGTGATCGGCAAAGACCTGACCACAAAGAGCTAATTTTAGCTCGATTGAGCCAAATGAGCTGAATGACCGGAAGAATTACGATCAGCCCCAACGCAGTTGTGGGCTGAATCCCTCCGAGCTGCCGTAAACTTTCGAAATCATTGCTATCCGGCAACGGATGCGTCGTAAAAATTGAAGTTGTTGCATGGACAATTTCATCAGCCCACTGCACTAGTCCGTGAGCGGCAAATCGCTCCGCTGCTACTTGATCCGTTTGATAAGCCGACCAAGCAAACATCCCCAGCGTAAAGGCCACGGAAGCGATAGGACCTCCGGCTGCTAAAATAATTTTCGATCTTGCTTTTCCAACGAGCTCTCCAAGAGGACTTAAGTAAGTCGTCACTACACGAGTCGCTCCTCTACCCAGCAAACTAAGAGTGATACGAGGCCCCGTAGAAGAACGGAACAGCAGCAATCCCGCCGTTGCGTGCCCTAATTCATGAATAAGGGGAGTTAAAATAATTTCGTGTAGAAGGCGAACAACGCTTAATTGTGCCACAAATCGAGAAATGCGTCCCGCAATAGGAAGACGCGCTGCGATTAATGCTCCGGCAAAACCCAAGCACGTCACTCCGCATGCAATCGTTGCGTAAGGAGAGAGCACCGTCAAATTTAATGCGTAGATCGCGATTGCTTGAATCGCGACGCTAGTGGCGACATCTGTAAGAGTGGAGCGCACGCGTTGACGCGTAGCTTCATCGAAAGTTGAAGAGAAAGAATCTTTTATACAGACGAAGGGGGTGCAGAGGGTGGACATTTCTAGCTCTTTAATAATAAGTGGTTTAAGTGTGCTATAGTAAACCGTACCACAATTAATTTCAAGCGTTATTTCATTGATTTCATATCAACTATTTAATATTAGTTGGATTAAGGTTAATTTAAACAAACAAGCTCTGATTTACGATTAATCAAAGCAATTATTTGATTAAAGAAACCTTTTTATAAATAAATCCATAGGAGGTTCACCATGGACGCATCAAAAGCAAAACAACTCGTACAACGTTTATATACAGATGTTTATTCTGGAGGAAACGTTAATCAGCTAGATCAATATTTTTCTAATAACTTAAGACTTCATGATCAAGCAGTACCTGAAATCAAAGCGGGATTAGCTAGCTACCGCGAGCTTCAAAATGTTTATGCTCGCGCATTCCCCAAAAAATCTGTCACCATCGACGATCTTCTCGTTGCAGGCGACAAAGTGATCGTACGTTGGACATGCCGCGGATCTCATGAAGGAGAATTCCAAGGCACACCAGCGACACATCGCAAATTCAACATCACAGGGATCTCTATTTATCAATTCACTAACGACCGCATTTCTGAAATCTGGCAATCTTGGGATACACTTTCCCTTCTCGAACAATTGAACATCATCCAACTCGCTCACGCTCACCACTAAGAGCAAAAGCCGTGGGAGAATCCTCCCACGGCTTTTTTATATACCGAAAGTGACATAAAATAGCGCCTGCTATATACTCGCGGATTTTCAAATGCGGGTTTAGGAGGCCTATTATGAAATATAAAGCTGTTTGGATCATGTTTATGATCACTTGTTTCTTTTCGAGTCCTGTTTCCGCCAAAACTACCTATGACATATCTTTAGTGGCCATCTTTCAGAATGAAGCGCAATTTTTAAAAGAGTGGATTGAGTATTACAAATTGTTAGGTGTAGAGCATTTTTACCTATACAACAATCTGAGCACAGATAATTACCAGGAAGTCCTTGCACCCTACGTGGAAAGTGGTGATGTTGAATTGACCGAATGGGATTACCCTGCAAACAGCCATGCGGAATGGGATGCCATTCAAATTGACTCTTACCGCCATGCTGTGGAAAGGTCGAAAAACGAGACCAAATGGCTTGTAATTGTCGATGTCGACGAATTTGTAGTTCCTGTGAAGGCAAAAAACCTCAACAAATTGCTCGCTCCGTATGAATCCAACAGAAATATTGGAGGCATATGCATCCCTTGGGTATTCTTTGGAACATCACATTGGTATGAGTTACCTCACGATCGATTAATGATTGAAGCATTGCTGTTGAATGGTGGCCCCGCTTCGAATGGAGACCTGAACAAAGTGTGGTCTCAAGGATCGTACAAAAGCATTGTTCGTCCCAAGTATGTGAGCAACGCCGCCTCTCCACACTACTGTGGATACACTCAAGGACGACGACACATCATGTTAAATTTTAATGTTGCTCAAATTAATCATTACTGGACAAAAGATGAGAAATTTTTACTAGAAGTAAAAATTCCGCGTCGACAAGCGTGGGGGCAAAGCACCGACTCTGTCATCAACTGGTCTAATGGAATGAACAAGGAGACACCGTATGGAAAACCCATCTTGCGATTTATTCCTGAATTGAGAAAGAAGATGGGCTTTCAGTAACACCTCCAAGGTAGCCAGGGCGTCTCGCCCTGGCTGAGTGTGGCTACTTCTGGTTGAAAGCCTCGCGAATGTGTAAACCCACTGAGATACCAGGTCGAGGACGACCTGGCTACCCCGCATCTAGAGCACACCTCAAGGTAGCCAGGGCGTCCCCGCCCTGGTATCTCAGTGGGTTTACACATTCGCGAGGCTTCAAAATCATTTTTCAATCAGAAATAGCCACACACGCCTGGCTACCTTAATTCTACAGGCAGAAGTTGTGCTTGATGGCAAGGGTCACTGCTTGGTTGTAAACTCCCGTTGTCCCGGGTTTATGGAAGTTATATCCCAATGCTAAATTCCATCTGTCTGAGAATGCATAATTGATTCCCGCCATCACTTGCCAAGCAAAAACAGCATTTTTTGCTCTTACACAACCATGAAATTCGTTTGTTTCGTAATACTGCTGGTCGCACCCTGCACCTGCTCCAATAAAAGGACGGTAGCGCCCTAAACCCCACCCGAAGCGACACAAAGAGATATCCCACAGCAGGTTGCCCATATAAGAAGTGGTTTGATAATGCATATCAATAGAGTAATCGCCTCCAAAAAAATGAATGTTGTCAGCGTTATTTCTGCGAAAGGCGACTTCGGCTTCGGCTCTAAGACCGTTAGCCAATTCGTAACCCACTGAACCTGAAACTACATATCCAATTTTAGTGCTTAGGTGACTTCCATAACCACACTTCGCCTCTAAAAAATTCAGCCCTCCCAGCGCTTGAACGTAAAAAGGGGTTTCGGAACTTTCAAACCACCCATCAGCTTGTAGGAAATTGGTGGAAAGGATAACAGCTGCGTTAGCTAACAAAAGAGCGCGATTTTTCATAGAATTCCTTGCAAAAATTTTTTATCGGAGTCCGCAGTATGCAATGACTAAAAAAAAAATTCAATCGAATTTAGTGGAAATAATAATATTTTTTCGGTTATAATCCATTTATTTAACGAACTTAATCAAATAAGTATCAATGATTAAAGGGACTTTACTAGGAATTGCTGCATGTTTAATTTGGGGACTCATCTTTATTGTCCCTGATCTTATGCAAGGCTTTGATTCCTTTGAAATAGCTTTGGGGCGCCATTTTGTGAACGGCTCCATCTCTTGTGCCCTTTTGCTGGCTCAGGGGGGGATCGCTTTACGCATGTTTCCTTCCGGAATATGGAAAAAAGCTTTTTTGTTTTCTCTCGTCGTTAACATCGGTTACTATACCTGTCTAGTGACAAGTGTTAAATTCGCTTCCCCTGCCATTGCAGCGCTCATTGTAGGTGTTAGTCCCATTGTCATCATTTTCTACGGAAACTGGATGCAAAAAGAGTGCAGCTACCGCAGCTTAATTGTCCCCTCGTTACTTATTCTCGTGGGCCTTGTTCTGATTAACCTCCCTTTATTTTTTGAAGAAGATCTCGACATCGAAAAACCGTTCTATTTTCTTGGTGTTCTCGGCGCTATCGCTTCCATGTGTGCTTGGAGCTGGTATGTCGTCGAAAACGCCCGCTTTCTAAAACAAAATCCCGAGATTTCTCCTCAACAGTGGTCTACACTGATTGGGGTTTCTACTTTTGTTTGGGTGGTTTTTTTAGCATTTATTTATGAAAGTTGGAATGGCGCCGAGCATTGGGAAAAATTTATTACCTCTTCTCCAATGCTGTGGTCGTACATTGGAGGGTGTCTGCTTTTGGGAATTTTATGTTCATGGGTGGGAACATTTTTGTGGAATAAAGCCAGCGGATTGCTGCCTGTATCGTTTGCAGGGCAGCTTACCATCTTTGAAACCATCTTCGGTTTGTTATTTTATTATCTTTTGGAACAGGAAATTCCTCCGTTAGAAGAGTTTATTGGTGTCACATTGATGGTATCTGCGATACTATACGGCATGAATACGTTTATTGTACGTGAGCCAATCCAGGATTAATCCTTAACAGAGCTGGCACCATGACCCCCTTTTTAGCGATAGAAAGAGATGACTTTGATTCGTTAAAAGCCTACAAAAAAGAAAATTCCTTCCTCGATTGCGTAAATTCCTACGGATATACTCCATTGGAATGGGCGTATCTTCTTGGAAATAAGAAAGCCGCTGCGTTTCTCGATCCCAGAACCCCAAAAAACTTAAAAATCGATTTAGGGGAGGGTATTAAAAAAATTGCCCCTTCGGAGTTCTACCATTTTTTTGAAACACACTACTACCCTCACTTACAGTTCGATTCTCTTCCATCGCTGCAAAAAAAACTTAACGAAGCTCCCATTTGGATCGCTTACACCCCCGTGGGTTATACGTTGAGAAGAGACGGGAAAAAATATCGACAAGAGATAGGCTCGGGTTATGTTGCAGACACGATTATCCGATGGATCGATGAGGACATCGGTTATGGATTATTTGCCGGTAAAGACCTTCTCGAAGGAGAGTATATCGCAGCGTATACCGGAAAAGTTCGTGAGATCGATCCTATCCATAAAGACATTAATTCGTACTGTTTTCACTACCCTACAAGATGGCTTGCGAAAAATTACACCGTCATCGATTCCTTACAGCAAGGAAATGAAACTCGCTTTATCAATCACAGCAATCAGCCAAATCTAGAAACACGGTGGATTTACGATCGAGGATTGATGCATCTTTGCTTCTTTGCCGTCAAGTTCATCCCGAAAGGAACCCAGCTGACATTCAATTATGGAAAAGATTTTTGGAAATCTCGTCCCGGTGAAGTGCGTGAAATTTGAGTATAATTCCAATCAAAATGTAAGATATAAGAGGGTGTTTACAAAGTGTGATCAGGATGCTTTGCTGCTAGAAATCGGTTATAAGCCTGTAAAAAAATTTCGGAATATAAATTTATATTGCGAAATTTTTTTACAGGCTTATAACCGATTTTAGCACACAAATCATCCGATCGAACTTTGTAAACACCCTCTAACAAACGAATGGTAATGGAGAAATTGCAATGACAAAACAATTGGAAGTGGGTGATGCGATCCCAAACTTTAAATTAAAAGACTCTGAAGGTTTGGAGTTTACTCAAGAAGATTTCATCGGGGCTCCGTTAGTGCTCTTCTTCTACCCTAAAGATGATACTCCGGGATGCACCAAAGAGGCTTGTAGCTTTCGAGACAACTTGTCCGAGCTAGATGCCCTGGATGTGATCGTCATAGGCGTCAGCCCCGACTCTCAAGAGTCTCACGAAAAATTCATCGAAAAACACAATCTGAATTTCACTCTCTTCGCCGATACGACTAAAGAGCTTTGCAAAGTTTTTGGTGTCCTCAAAGAAGAGGGGAAAATTGAGCGTTCCACTTTCTTAATTGATTATGACGGAACTATCGAATGGATCGAAAGGCCAGTTAATGTGGAAGGGCATGTCGACAGAGTCATTACAGCAGTAAAGGCTTTGGAACGATGATCCCCATCTCCGTCACCATATTAACAAAAAATAGCGAAAAGTACCTCCAAGAGGTGCTTTCTCATCTGACTGATTTTGATGAGGTCTTGCTTTACGATAATGGATCGACCGATTCCACTTTTGCTATTGCGAGCCGCTTTCCAAATGTTAATATCGTGAAAGGAACGTTTGAAGGGTTTGGCGTCACACATAACAAAGCTTCTGCTGCTGCCAAACACGACTGGATTTTATCGATCGATAGCGACGAGCTTGCATCCGCTGCTCTCGTTGCGCAATTGAACGCGCTGCCGCTTAACCAGGCTGCAGTGTACTCGTTTCCCCGCCACAACTATTTTGAGGGAAAATGGATCCGTTGGTGCGGGTGGTATCCCGACCGTCAATACCGCCTCTATAACCGCAAAACAACGGCATTCACAAACGCAGACGTTCATGAAGCCGTCATCGTCGATGGACATCTCCATATTCCTCTTGATGCACCAATCATCCACTACTCATACGCCTCTCAAGAGGATTTTCTTGCAAAAATGCAGTCTTACTCCTCTCTCTTTGCAAAGCAATATGTGGGGAGGAAAAACTCTTCCGTCCCCAAAGCTATCGCTCACGGATGTGCAGCCTTTCTTAAGAGCTATCTGCTCAAAAGAGGATTTTTAGGCGGCTCTCAAGGGTTTATGATCTCCGTTTACAATGGCAACACAGCTTATTATAAATATCTCAAGCTGCGCGAAGCAAACCGGAAATTAACGTCCGATCAAAATAAAGATACCAGCGACAAGCGCTAAAACTCCTAACACGATAGGAGGGATACCAAATCCTCCAATCACGCTGGTAAATCCGA
>CAMFKA010000066.1 GCA_945957185.1 uncultured Chlamydiaceae bacterium
TCAACCGCGTTCTTGTGTTTGCTCACAATCGATGTGGAGGTGTTGTACCAGCACGTGGCGAACTCAATGCGGAAGATCACGAATTTCTCAATAAATTGCTCCAGCTCCAGCAGGAAGTTGCGGAAGCGTATTCCCAATTTAAATTGCGCCGCGCAAGCCAGCTTTTGATGGAAATCGCTCAGGTGGGAAATACTTATTTCGATCACATGAAGCCGTGGATTTTAGCAAAGGATGAAGCCTCCCTTCCTAGAATGCAGACGGTGATCGCAAATTGCTTGGAATGTCTGAAAATCATGGCGTTGGTCTCTTCACCTATCATTCCTGCAACTGCGGAATTGGTGTGGAAATTTCTGGGCTTCCATAAACAATTGCAACAAAGTTCGTGGGATTCGATCGTAGCAACGACAATTCCCGAAGGGCAGCAATTGCAACAACCCGAAATTTTATTCAAAAAAATCGAAGATGAACAGATCGATGCCGAACAAAAACGATTGGTCGAACTGTCACAAAAATCGAAGAAAAAGAGCTATCCTCCATTGAAGCCCCCTATCGATTTTGCTGATTTCGACAAAATCGACCTTCGCGTAGGAACCATCACCTCCGCAACCCCCGTCCCCAAAAGCAAAAAATTGCTGAAATTGCAAGTCGATCTCGGTTTCGAAGAGAGAACGGTGATTTCAGGGATTAGTCAGCACTACACCCCCGATCAGCTGATTGGTAAAAAAATCGTCCTGGTGGCGAATTTAAAGCCGGCGGTTCTCATGGGAATCGAAAGTAAAGGGATGGTGTTAGCGGCATCGAACGACGAAGTGACCGAGGTGTTGCAAATCACCGAAGTGGACGCCGGGCAATCAATTCATTAAAACTAATTTGACAAATTAATCTATATATGTGATAATTAATTAGTTTTAAATTAAATAAGGTGGTTTTTTTATGAGTGTAAATCCTTCAAGTCCAAGTCCAAGTCCAAGTTCCAGTTCCAGTTCCTCTTCGTCGTCACCTTTAGTTCTACATGGAAACAGAAGAGGCAATTTTATGAGTCGTTCTTTCTCTAGTCTTTGCGCAGGGCTAAAGGCTATTGGGGATGCGATTGCAGGCGTTGCGTTTGCCATCTTCAGCGCTTGCTGCTGCCGATCTTCTGTACAAGAATTAGGTGTAGCTACGCAAAGCCACGCAACTCCTCCGGCAAGATACGAACCAAAAGAATATGAAGAAGCTGAAGCTTCAAGGACTTTAAGCATACTATTTAATACATCTTGGGATAAAATCCGCGACAAACTTGTTGCCGTAGACGCGTTACAAGCGTTTAGAGTGAATGCCAACGCGAAAGATGTTGATAAATTGATAGATAGTATTCATATTGGCGAGGTAATCCTTGACGACGTTGACGCTGTTGTTTTAGCGGGTGCTATAAAGAAGCTTTTCGGCTCTGTAGATGTTAAATCACCCGAATTATCTCTTTTTACTCAAAACTATTTGGGGTTAGCGAAAGCGATCGTAGATTTAGGGAAAGAGCAAGATACCACAGTAAAATGTTGTAGAGATTATAAATCGATGGCTGTATTAATTGCGCCAACACTTTTTCCTAAAGTGTACGACCATAAAATTTATGAAGGTGACATCAAGGCTGCTGGAGCAGCAACCGAAAGTGCAGAATACATTACTGCTGACTGGATAACGAATGCATAGAGCATGAAACGTAACCGGGGCATTCTGCCCCGGTTTTATTATTCCCCCAAATCCCAATCAATGCCTCACATATGAGTATAGGCGTCAACCTAATTCATTATATTTCTCATGTGATTGACAATAAACATCCAATAAGTGGAATAGCTTTACACGGAGACGCGAAGGCGCTGAGACGCGGAGATTTCTTCTTTTATAAATGAATATAATCGTAATTCTTGTCTAAACAATAGAGATCACCCTAGAGTCAACTCTGCGCCTTCGCGTCTCCGTGTCTCCGCGTTGCCTTGTTATTGTTCCTTGAGCATTGTTTTCAGTGATTTGAACAAGCAAAAAAAGAATTATTGTTTCCTTAAACAAACAACTTGATATTAATTGTATTATAATGTATAATTATCATCTTAATACAATTAATGTTAGGTGGTTGTTATGAATTACGGTGGAATTAGAAGAAGTGCATTAAGAAATCCGCAGTCTCACTATTCGTGCTGTAAGCCGGTCAAACGTAGCGGTAAAATTGCTTTAACAGGTTTGGTTGGAGCAGTAGCACTCACAGCGCTTGGTTTAGCTCTGAAGAGCTTTATGATAAAAAGCTTTGTTATCACTCCTATCCTTTTACTGGGTCCTGTAGTCGGGACACTTGTTGGAATCTCGATTGCAATTCTGGTGGACTGTATGAAAAACGATTCTGCCAGACAACATCGATCACCATTCAATCGAATTAATTAACTGACGCGCAATCAAGGTTTCCGTTAGGCGGAACCTTGATTGACTCATTTATCTTTTGGTGCTACAATCACCCGTTTTAATCGAATTTAAAGGGCTGATTGTGCAGACACAAGATTCTACTAACCATTCGTCTGTTTCCACATTAACAATATTATCTACAGTATTCCTCGTCGGGGGCACTTGCATCGGCGGCGGTATGTTGGCTTTGCCGATGGCAACAGGGATAGGAGGGTTTCTTCCTTCCATCGTCATGATGCTGGTGTCGTGGCTAGCGATGAGCGCTACGGGACTTCTCCTTATGGAAGTAAGCCTCTGGATGGAGGAGGGCGTTCACCTCATCACTATGGCTTCGCGCATCCTCGGAAAATGGGGGCAGGCTGTTTGCTGGCTGTTGTACCTGTTCATCTGCTATGCGTCCATTGTGGCATACACTGCCGGTGGGGGCGCACAAATCGCTTATACGCTCGAATCGCTATTTTTCCTCGATATCGGTCGCAATATGGGCTGCCTTATCTTTATTCTGCTATTTGGCGGAACCATCTATTTGGGTAGTGCCATTGTGGGACGAGTAAATTCGATCTTGTTCATCTCGATGATCGCTGCCTACGTCCTTTTGGTGGGAGTTGGCGTAGGGCAGATTAAATCAGAGTTTTTGACAACTCTGAATTGGCGTTACTCGCTGATGGCGCTTCCTCTTATTCTCACATCTTTCAGTTTCCAAACGATGGTGCCAAGCCTGACTCCGATGCTTAAACGAAACGTGAAGGCGCTGCGTATTGCCATTGTGGGGGGTACATTTGTCGCCTTCCTTATTTATGCGCTGTGGCAGGCACTCATTTTGGGGATTGTCCCTCTCGAAGGGGATAAAAGCATCTCAGAAGCGATGAATCAGGGAGTGACAGCGAATTTGTTCGTCCGCGAGCATGTCGCTTACCCTTGGATTGGGCTTGTTGCGGAATACTTTGCATTTTTTGCGATTGCAACATCGTTCCTTGGGATTGCTTTGGGACTTTTTGACTTCCTTTCCGACGGATTACACATCCCTAAAAAAGGGTTGGGAAATGTTGTTTTGGGGTTATTGATTGTGATACCGACTTACATTTTTGCCACCGAATACGAACGCGTATTTCTCTGGGCTTTAGATGCCACAGGAAGCTATGGAGATACCGTCTTAAACGGAATGATCCCTGTCTTGCTAGTTTGGAAAGGAAGAACAATGCTGCAATCTGATGTTCGTCCTCAACTTCCATGCGGAAAACCGCTGTTGGTGGTTTTATTCCTCTTTTATGCTGCGGTTTTTATCCAAAGCTTGCTGACAGAGTTCGGACATCTCCCTTCCCTCTATGATGTCTACTATGATATGATGCTAAACACAAACTCTTAATACGATAAGGTGGAATCATGAGACTGATAAAAGCATTTAAAGCGTTCTATAACGAATTGTTAGGAAAGACTGAACCGCTCCCCAAACCGATCGAGCATAAGCAAGATCCCTCTCATTTGCAGCTGTTAGCGATTTTACAGCATTCCGGTCGTTTGATTGACTTTCTTAAGGAAGACATCTCTTCCTACTCCGATAGTGATGTCGGTGCTGCCGTAAGGAAGATCCACTCCGACTGTGCGGAATCTTTAGAGGAACTTGTCACCATCCGTCCTCTTATCGATGAAAATGAGGGATCCAAAATCACTGTCGGAGCAGGTTACGATCCCACTGCGATTAAGTTGGTCGGTAATGTGAAAGAGGCTCCCTACAAAGGCGTTGTGGTACATAGAGGATGGAAAGCACATAAAAAATCACTTCCCAAGCAAGCTTCAGTGACGCATGAAATCATCGCACCGGCAGAAGTGGAGATCAAAGGATAACCATATGGCAAAAGCAACGGTAACAGCTTCTCATTATTACATTGGAATCGACCTGGGAACGACACATTCGTCCCTTTCGTATGTTTCTTCTGGAGAGTCTGATGCGATTCACACTCTTTCGATTCCTCAAATCAATGAGGATGGCACCTTAACAGAATCGACAATCCTTCCTTCGTTCCTCTATTTTCCTACCGCTGAGGAGCAGTTACAAAACCCTGAAATTGGAAAGCTTGCTCAGAAGAGAGGCGAAGAAACTCCTTCACGAGTGGTTTCCAGTGCGAAGTCTTGGATCTGCCACGAGGGAATGGACCAACGGCAACTCAACTTGCCTCTTGGAGATGATGTCGCTGCTGAACATAAAATTGCTCCCCAAAAAGCCCTAAGCTTGATTTTGCAAAAATTGAAGCAAACATGGGATGCCGCCTACCCCAAAGCGCCTTTTAAGCAACAAAAGGTTTTGGTCACCGTTCCGGCATCGTTTGATCCGGCAGCAAAACAACTCGTCCTTGAAGCTGCCGCAGCAGCCGATTATCCCGATATCACGCTAATAGAAGAACCATTAGCTGCCTTTTATGCGTGGCTGCAGCAAGCAAAAGACGCGTGGCGCACACACTTGAAAGTGGGCGATACTGTCCTTGTTGTGGACGTAGGCGGAGGCACCACCGACTTCACTTTGATCGAAGTGGAAGATCGCGATGGCAATCTGGAGCTGAATCGCGCGGCGGTAGGTAGCCACCTTCTGCTTGGCGGAGACAACATCGACCATCTGCTAGCGCATCTTGCGCAGCAACAATTTGCTGAAAAGGGAACTTCACTTTCTGACTGGCAGTATCAATCGCTGGTACATGCTTGCCGCAAAGCGAAAGAGCAGCTTTTTGGTGAAAAGCCTCCGGCTTCTGTGGACTTGACGATTCTGGGAAGGGGCTCTAAATTGATTGGTGGATCACTGAAAACAACAATCGAACTCAAACAAGCTGAAGAGAGTGTGTTAGAGGGATTTTTCCCCCTTCTTTCCCGTGATAACCTCGCGCAAAAAAATAAACGCTCCGGATTCGCCCAAGTGGGTTTAACCTATGCTCAGGATGCACGCATCACAGCCCAGCTAGCAACGTTCCTCGATGGTCGAGCGTTACCATCCAAGGTTCTATTTAACGGAGGAACCATGAAAGCGGCTGCTTTCCGTAAGCGAGTGATTGCGCTGCTGGAGTCGTGGGGATCTCAACAAGTGGAAGAGCTATCAGGAGCTAATTACGATTTTGGAGTCAGCATCGGAGCGGTCTGCTACGCTCTTGCAAGAGAAGGGCAAGCGATTCGAGTTCGAAGCGGCGCGAGCAAAAGCTACTACGTCGCTGTGGAAGAAGCTGCGCCTGCTGTTCCCGGATTTGCCCCCAAAGTCAAAAAGATTTGTGTTGTTCCTTGCGGAATGGAAGAGGGGAGTGAAGCGACTCTTGAGAGTCAGGAGTTTTCTCTGTGGTTAGGGGAGCAAGTGACTTTTCGTTTTTTCAGTAGAAGTGGAGAGGCGCATTTTGGGGATTATGCTGACGCGACAGCGGACTCTCAGTTGGAAGAGCTGCACCCCATCGAAACCATTCTTGATAAAGAGGGGAGCGAAGGAAAAACCGTTCAGGTGAAGTTGAAGTCGAAAGTTACCGAGCTTGGTTTTCTGGAGTTGTGGTGTGAGTCTGTCGACAGCAAAAAATGGAAGCTAGAATTCAACCTGCGCACATAAAATACACCCGTTTGAGTGAAAAGGATCGCTGCTACCGCAGCTCTGTTTCTGTGTTGCATTGTTACCCCACGTTGCGCTGCGCTCCACGCGGGGCTATCCACGAAGCATCGCTGCCGCGATGCGTGCTCAGTGATATGGTGCAACAATCAAAAGAGGAGTATCCAATGGGAGTTGCAATGCGAAATTGTGTGGAGTACGATTATTGAACGCGCATCGCGGCAGCGATGCTTCGTGGATAGCCCCGCGTGGAGCACAGCGCAACGTGGGGTATGAATAACGAAAATAACAGAGCTGCGGCAGCAGCGAACCAAAGGTGCCTTTGACATGACACATTCCTATCGAATTCATTATTTTCATTTGATCTGGTCGACTAAGCAACGACGTCCTTTTATAACCCCAGAGGTTCAGACCCGCCTTTATTCCTATTTGGGATCTGTCATCACAAATAATAACGCACATCTCCTGGAAATTGGAGGAATGCCCGATCACATCCATCTTTTGATTGAGTTATCTAACCTAGATAAATTTTCATATTTTATCCGTGAACTGAAAGCTTCATCATCACGTTGGATACACAAAACTTTTCCCGATCTTGCTGATTTTTCGTGGCAAGAGGGGTTTGGGTCTTTTACTGTAAGCTATTCATCTCTTGGTCAGGTAAAAACGTATATCCAAAATCAACCTGAGCACCACAAAAAAATGACTTTTGCAGAAGAATACAAAAAATTTCTTCGTTTGCATCAGGTGAATTTTGATGAACGATTTGTTTTGGGGTGAAAAGGATCGCTGCTACCGCAGCTCTGTTTCTGTGTTGTATTGTACCCCACGTTGCGCTGCGCTCCACGCGGGGGCTATCCACGAAGCATCGCTGCCGCGATGCGTTTCCAATGATCGTATCCCACACTATATTGAGTTGCAACTCCCAGTGGATATACCTCTTTTGATTGTGGACTAATCGCTTCAACGGATCGCTGCTACCGCAGCTCTGTTTCTGTGTTGCATTGTACCCCACGTTGCGCTGCGCTCCACGCGGGGCTATCCACGAAGCATCGCTGCCGCGATGCGTGCTCAGTGATATGGTGCAACAATCAAAAGAGGAGTATCCAATGGGAGTTGCAATGCGAAATTGTGTGGAGTACGATTATTGAACGCGCATCGCGGCAGCGATGCTTCGTGGATAGCCCCGCGTGGAGCACAGCGCAACGTGGGGTTACAATTCAACATAAAAACAGAGCTGCGGCAGCAGCGATCCTTTTTTAACCAGAGACAAGCACTTTAAGGGCTTCTTGCTTCATGCGCAAATGGATGCTGTAAAGCCCGTTTGCGCGATTCGGCGTTAAACTCGCGCTCACGCCTATCGTCTCCAAATATTCGGGAGGACATTTTAATATCACTTCGGCAGGTTCGCCGCTATACACCATCAACAACAGCTCCGCTAAACCGGACGAGATCAATGCGTCGGACTCCGCTTGGAAAAATACTTTTCCCTCTTCGCTCCAGGTGCGTAAATACATCGTACTTTGACACCCTTTTACTAAATTTTCGGAAACTTTGAACTCCGGAGTCAGACCTTTCGCCTTTCTTCCCAAATCGATAATCAGTTCATACTTTTGCTCTTCGGTTTTGCATCCGGAGAAAAGTTTAATGATATCCTGCTGTTTTTGAAGGCATTGTTCTAACATGTTTAGTAAAAGTCCTTTTAAAATTTACATCTCGAATTAACCAGTATAATTCTATGGTGTAAAAATTTTCAATGTGTTTGTGTGGAAATAAATACCCATCGGAGGCCCTATGCTCACATTTTTTGCCCTCTACGGCGCTGCTTTTATTCTCTCTTTCGCGGTGATGCTCCTTCTGTGGATCGCCTACCGCACACAGCGCAGCGGGGGCATCGTCGATGTGGGCTGGTGCCTTTGCTTCATTCTCACAGCTTGGGCCGGTTTCTTCATTGGCGATGGCGATCCGGTCAAACGGTTCATCATGACAGCAATGGTCACTGTATGGGGTGGTCGCTTGGGTTGGCATCTATTCCTTCGCTACATCAAAACTCCGGAAGACCCTCGCTATGCAAAAATGAGAGAGGGGTGGGGCGGCGACTCCTCCGGCATGCTTTTCTTGATGATGTTTCTGTTCCAGGGGATTTTGGTCGTGTTTATTGCGACACCGATCATTTTGGTGAACGGTTGGGCGACACCCGAATGGACCTGGTGGGAGTTTGCCGGGATTGCCTTTTGGGCCATTGGCGTGAGCGGGGAGTCATATGCCGACGAACAGCTCCGCAGCTTTAAAGCTGACCCCTCCAACGAAGGAAAAATCTGCGATCAAGGATTGTGGAAGTGCTCGCGCCATCCGAACTATTTTTTCGAGTTCATTGTATGGGTCGGTTTCTTTCTCTTTGCCTATCCTAATCCTGCGGGATTGTTAGCAATAGTTGCGCCTATAGCGATGTACTTCTTGCTAGTGAAGGGATCGGGGATTCCTCTTTCCGAAGCACAATCTCTAAAGCGGCACGGCGAAGAGTACCGTGCCTACCAAGAGAGAACGTCTGCGTTTTTCCCTTGGTTGCCCGGACCTAAATCTTAGGCGGATTTTTCTCTTTGATTAAAAGAGACGCGACGATCGAAACTATGATGGCGAGGGCGATAAATCCGAGCGACACCCCCAATGGAATTTTGTAGATATCACTTAGAATCATTTTAAGACCCACAAAAGCCAAAATCGCTCCTAATCCGTAGTGTAGGAATCGGAAGGTATCCAAGCAGCCCTCTAAAGCGAAGTAGAGCGAGCGCAACCCTAAAATCGCCAAGATGTTAGAGGTGTAGATGATAAACGGATCGAGGGTGATGGACATGACCGCGGGGATCGAGTCGACAGCGAAAACGAGGTCGGTGGTTTCGACGGCAAGAAGCGTCGCCGCAAGGGGCGTCGCCACCCAACCAGTGGCTTTTTTGACGAAAAATTTACTTCCCTCGTATTCGTGTTGGAGAGGGAAAAAGCGAGCAAAAAACCGGTAGACGGGGTTGTGTTCGATTTCAACTTGCGGTTCTGCATCCAAAGCCATTTTGAATCCTGCATACACAAGGAATGCTCCGAAAAGATAGAGGATGGCGTGGAACTGTTCGATGAGGGCGATGCCTGCAAAAATGAAAGCTGCTCTCATGAGGATGGCACCGAAGACTCCCCAAAACAGAACTTTGTGTAGGTATTCGCGAGGGGTTTTGAAGTAGGAGAAAATGAGCATGAACACGAATAAATTATCGACGCTGAGGGCTTTTTCCAAGAGGTAGCCCGTGTAAAATTCGAGAGCGGATTTTTGGCCTCTTTCATAGTAGACGTAGAGACCGAAGAGAAGAGCAATGCTGATCCAGACTAAGCTCCAAGAGATAGCTTCTTTGAATGCGATTTTTTTGTTGTTTTTATGCATAAACAGGTCGATCGCGAGAAATCCGATGATAGCGAGGTTAAAAAGAATCCACTCCATGACTTGCTCCTTGTGAATAAGCGACCTTACCAAACTCTGTAATTTATTGCTTCGCAATTATTGGTTGAATGAAGTTTTAGGGCGCGCGCGCAATAATGAGAGCTAATATGAATATAAAAAAAATCCCCACATAAGCGGGGAACGATCATGATATGACGATCATGATATGATTAACTTTTACGGTTCATCCCTAATGACTTAGGGAACATATTCAGAGACTTTAACAAAGTAAACCAAAATTGTCAAACACGCGTATTCGCGATTGACGTTCTTGCGTCATCAAAAAAATCAATCGAAAGATGTTTTCAAAAATCTTATCTTAAGCATGTTACGAAATTTTCGATGAATTTTCATGATAATTATTAAGTTTTACTTTGCATAAATTAGGTGTTTTGCTATCTTTTGGATCGTATTCGAAAACGACAATGTAAAATCGCGGGTTAAGCATATTTGCATGAACGGTGATTGAAAAGTCCTTCACCGTGAAAGAGGAGTCGTTGCGATACTATACGCAATACTATTTTTTGATTAACGTAAGAGAGTTGTCTCGTGACTTGTTTTAATGAATTACCTAAAACGGTAAATGCTCTATGGGCCAAAACTTTAGATAAAAAATCGTACAGCATTCTATGTCACATGCTAGATGTAGCAGCCGTGGCAGAAGTGATTCTTGATAAAGAG
>CAMFKA010000067.1 GCA_945957185.1 uncultured Chlamydiaceae bacterium
GTCCTGAGCTTCTTGTTCAAGGCGTAGAGTCTCTTGCTCAAGCTCGCGGATTCTTTTGATTTGACTGTCAAATGTTTCGTCGTTCATAAGGGGCGATTGTAGCAAATTTTAAATTTATTGTCAAGGTTCTACTCATGAACATTTCTTTCTATTTATTCCCACTAACATTTGGTTTAATTTCTTTTATTTCTACTTTCATAGTTTTTTATCTAATTATAATACCGAAAAAAGGTTTTATTGCTAAAACATCCCCCAAGCTTCTGTCCTACCTTCAACAGATCGATGATCAACTTCTCCAAAATGAAATCGCACCATTCTTAGAAGACCGTATTGAAGGGTTTTTACGCGACCTTGTTGGTCAAATCCCTATGGGAGCAATGATATTCAACAGCTCGCTCAGTCAAACCCTTAAACGAAAGGCTCACAATGCTATTTTGGAGATGATTCCCGATCTAAAAATTCGGGGATTGGAAAAAGCGCAAGAAGCTGCGCTTCAAAAGCAGCAAGAGTTGTGGAAAGAGGTTTTGTGGAAATATGGAGGAGTGCTTTCTTTAGTTTCGGGAGGCATCGGTGCTATTTTGGGATGCTTGACATGGTGGTGGATTGCTTAAGCAACAACGGGGGTTGCATCTTTGGAGTTTTCAGTTCGAAACATCTTTTGAAATACTGTTTGAACTTTATCTTTGATTGTCTCCAACATTCCGGGAGCTTGTGATTCACCAATAAACTCCGAATGTAGATCCTTCGAGTTTTCTATCAATTGCACCACATCTCGAGAAGCAAAAAACTCTAAAATTTTGTTTTTCAGATGTTGCTCAGCAATTTCGGGATTTTGCAACTTTTCAGGATTCACACGGAAATATTTTATAAAGACATTTTTTTGACTTTCAGTTAATTCGGTCTCACAAACTTCCTTCACAGTGGATTTCAGATAAACCCTCTGTTTGCTATCTTCTTTCAATACTTTCCCGTCTAAATCTAATGATCTAGTGTGCTCAAAATCATTCACCCCTGCAACTGTTAGCTTCCTTTTTAATTCTTTGATTGTCGATTTTCGAGCATGATAAGCTTCAATTTTTGCCTGGAGCGCAAGTTTTTTAACCTCTCTTTCCTCCTCTGTCATTTTTCCTAATGCAGCGATGTAATTGCGTTTGCTGTGATTAAAATTGGTCTTTTGCGCCCACCGGCAAAAGATATTCCAATCCAAACGGAGAGATGTGAGAATTAACGCCGAGGACTCTGGTCTTTGAATCAAAGTAATCACGGTTTTGATGAGGAGTGTCGTAGCTACCGCACCAATCGCAACACCTGAAATAAGAGGGATAACATACGGAATGACAGCAACGCCTCCCACGACAAGAGCCGCGGCTACAAGCGATGCAACTCTAACCGCTAAGATGGAGACTTCAAGAATGGTGTTTTTTATTAGGGCTTTCTTGTGTTGTGAGATCTTTTTTAGGGTCAAATTCTTCAAATTTGTGGGAAGATCAGCATTTTTAAGCTCATTTTTCAGCTTTCCGATTTCATTGAGCTGATGAATATCCACGCCGATGGTGCGGATGTTGTCCAGCATTAAAAAAACAGAAGAGATCAAAGGCCCGAGAACGGTAATAATAGGAACTGAAACAAAAAAGTAAACTTTTGGAGATTGCACACCGCTAAAGGTAATTGCACTTAGCACAAATTTTACAACTGACTTGACAGTTTGACGAACTTTGGTGTCATTACGGGGATCCATGACTGCAGAATCAGGAGCCTGAGGGTGCAAAACCAACTCTCTCGCCGCTTCCTTCTGTAAATGTAATACGCCGTCTGCCATAACATTTTACCTTTGTTATACCTCAATTTTAATTCTCGAATGTTAAGGCTATATTAAATTTGGATTTATTTTATTTAAAAATGAGATACCGGGGCGTCTCGCCCTGGCAATGAAATTACTGAGCTTGGGTGTACACCCGAAAACCGGTGAATTGATCCGTATGCTCCGGAGGCAACGCGATTTTTTCCGTCACCCTTACCCCATCAGCGGTGCTGTCGTAACAGCCACCCTTCGCTAGGCGCCGGTCCCCTTCGACGGGATCAGCAACCCATTCCCAGACGTTGCCGCTCATATCGTAGGCGCCGTAGGGACTCACCGCATTCATCGTGAGGGAGCCATCGGGAAATCGTGTCTTCCCGTTATAAAAGCCCACTTTTGTGGTCAAAACGGCAAGAGCTTCCAACGGAGCGTCACTAGACTTATAATTCGCCCAAGCAGGAGTGATTTGGTCTTTGCTAAAGCCATAAAGAAACACGCGATGAGAGCCATCGCGCGCCTGGGCAGCCGCATGCACCCATTCGGCTTCGGTAGGCAAGCGGTAGCCAAAATCACGGCAAAATGCTGTGGCGCCGTACCAGCTCACATGGATGACAGGAAAGTGCGCCTTTCCTGCTATTACTTCAAAAACATGCGCATCGCTTAGGGAAATTTGACTAGTAGGTTCTGCCTCTTTCGTTTTGAAGAGAACTTTTCCCTCCATATCCAAAATCCACCCTTTTCTTGATGCATCTTCAACGATATAAATTTTGCTTTGCTGGGTGGCGCGATTCAGCCATCTCACAAATTGCTTATTCGTGATTTCGAAGGTTCCAATTTGGCGCGTGTCATCGATTTTTGAGAGGGGAACACCTCTTTTTGGAGGAACTAAAACCGTAGGGACAGCTGCGATCACTTCATCGACAGATGCTTTAGGGCGTATATATTGATCGATTTTCGTCACTTTATCCGCTTCTATCTGTATCTGACGAGGGGGAACATCTTCAAAATGCGCATCTTGATTAGGAACAATGAATTCCAAAGTGTAATTTCCGGGAGGAAGGCTCCCCACAGCAACAAGGCAGCATGGTGAGGGAGTGTGATTAACGACTGCTCCTCCCTTAGGGTACAATTGTGAGTACCCTTGTTCCCCTGTTACACGAAAGCGAACACGTTCTAACCGCTCCCCCTTTTGATCGGTTTGGTAAGAGACGACGAGACTACCCACCGAATCGGCAAATAACCCTGTCACCATCACCAGAAGCAATATTAGCACGCGAATCATACAATCCTGTTTATCATAAAAATGAAGCTGACTATATAAAAACGAATTTTTTAATGCAATTTTTTGAACGATATGCAACGATTTCCCTCGAAGAATGCGGAGGTTTTCTATGCAAAGCATCGACAAAGAGGCGCTCATCGTCTACCTAAAATCGCTACGCGATCAAATTCTCGCAGCTTTCGAAACCTTCGAACCGACCGCGCGCTTCGAGCGAAAAAATTGGAATCACACTACCGGCGGCGGTGGTGAAATTTCCGTTTTGCGAGGCGAGCATTTTGAGAAAGCCGCAGTCAACTGGTCGGCGGTTTCCGGGGATAATTTCCCCATGGGAGATGGCCATGGGCCGTTTTTCGCCACAGGCATCAGTTTGATCACACACATGAAAAATCCCAACGCCCCCACGGTGCACATGAACATCCGCTACATCGAAACCGAAAAAAAGCGGTGGTTAGGTGGAGGATATGACTTAACTCCCATGGGATTCCCCTACGAAGACGACACGCGCCATTTCCATGATATCGCCAAAATCTCGCTCGATCCCCATGGGGAGGAGTTGTACCCACTCTTTTCGAAACAAGCAGCAGAGTATTTTTACATCCCACACAGAAAAAAAGAGCGTGGTGTGGGAGGGATTTTCTTCGACCATTACAACACCGGAAACGAAGAGCACGACCTCGCAATGTGGAAGAGCGTAGGGGATCGCTTCCTCGATGCCATCATTCCCATCTACAAAAGAACTGTTTCCCTGCCCTACACACCGGAAGAGAAAGAGCGGCAACTGGAACTTCGCTCTCACTACGTAGAATTTAATCTTCTCTACGACCGCGGAACAAAATTTGGCTTTTTATCAGGGGGAAATCCGGAAGCGATTCTCTGCTCGATGCCGCCTTATGCAAAATGGTAATCGTACTCATTGATATTTTGCATCAATTCGATTATCACTAATTAGTAAACTACAACATGGAGATGATGCCATGAATTTTGGAAGTTCCTCTCCCATTCCGATCGGAACCGGAGTGGCGCCATCTTCTTCGATGGAGCTTTTGAGCGAATGTTCGCCTCAACAGCCCTTCCCTACCGACTTTTTCTCAATCCCTCCCTCGCCGCACGCTTATCCACAGTCGCCACCACCTTTACGACGGCTCCCCTCCGATTACTTTGCTTCAAGTATGCGTCAAACCGCATCATTACCAAGCACGGCAGTTTCCGGACTTGATCGTTGGTTAAAAAGCCAAAATGGCGACCAGCTCATGCACCTTGTTGAACCTATTAGAGATGCTTGCAACTTATACGGAACTTCAAATCCTCATATCAGCACAATTTTTATGCTGGCCCAGAAGGGAATTGAGAGGCTAGAAAAACATTACATAGGTCGACCGTTAATCATCAAAACGATTCATAGCATTAAAACGATGTTTAGTAGCCATGTGCAATTGAGCCTGCATACACAGCCGCTCCCGTCTGTCTTTACGCCTCATTTTGCATATCCAACTGCCACAACCTCTTACTCAACTCTCCCTGCTCCCTCTATGCCGTCTGCCACGCCTCCAACGCTTATTCCTACGCCATCTCCGCAAATTGCAAAGCTTCTTTGCTGGAATCCCAAAGAGTTGGAAGATTTTGCACAAGACCTTGTCGACATGATATCAAATTCAAATGAAACACCCGAAGTGAGAGCTATTCACCTCAACTTCCGTTTGCAGAAGATCAATGAGAAACGAGCCCTTCAACGCAGTTTAGAGATGTATGGGAGATCTGTATGACCACAGGAGTCTCCAAATTAAGTTTTTTCGAAAAGTGGAAGACCCTCGACTATCGAACTGCTTTAAAAATTGGGGTTACCGCGACATTAAGTTTTTATGCAGGGCAAGTTTTAAGTCACATTTCCGGAAGACCCGACCAATTAAACAACTTGTGGTGTGTTTTAACGGCCATTGTTGTCATCAAAGCGAATCTTGGAAGCACTAACGAAGCAGCCATGTTTCGGTTTCTCGGAATCTTGATCGGTTCAGTATTGGGGGGCATGTTTGCCTTTTATTTTGGTGGAAGCCCTTTAGCATTGGGACTAGGGGTCTTTTTAACAAGCCTTGCTTGTTTGTTATTAAACATCCAAGACAGCATTAAAATCGCATCTCTGTCAGTTGCTATCGTAATGACCCTGCACACGCTATATCCCGAACACAATCCTTGGCTTTTTAGCTTATTCCGTTTTATCGATTCTGTTGTGGGGATATTGGTGGCGATGTTTGTTTCTTATATCCTCTTGCCCAAGACAGCCGCGGAGGACATCTATCTTAATTTGGCAAAAGTGCTTTCATCGCTAGGAAGGCTGTTTCGGTTGTCGCTTGAGACGGGAGAAAACACCGAAGTGCATAAATTGGCGGCGGAACAGATTCAAAAAGATGTGGAGAAGCTTCTGATCGATGCGCGCGGTTTCTACAATCAATCGAAATTGGAGCTATTTTCTAAAGAAGACGCCCCCTTAGAGTGGTCCATGGTCTTAAATTCTATCGATAGAATCTATGAAGCCATCTTATCGATTCGTGCTGCAAACCACTATCAGCTCACAAAAATATTTGATGATGCCCTTTCAGACCAATTGGAACAGTTTCGCGATCAAACCAGCATCGCAATTGACTCATTGATCAAAAAGCTAGAAAACCGCACCGCACCGGCAGTTCTCTACCCTTTTGAAGAGGAAGCGACAGCACTCAAAAAATTGAATGATGAATTGGCGCGCTTTAGGGAGACCCGTTCTACAAGGCGCTTTGACTTAAACGATCTCGAAAATTTTTATGTCTTCTTCTACAGCTTAAGGCTTATTGGGGAGGAGTTACAAAGAATAGACACCCACCTCTCTTGAATCACCACTGAGCCCATGAACCCAAAACTTTCTCTAGCTGGGTATGGCTATTTCAGGTTGGAGTGAATTGTGTTCTATGCCGCGGATGCGGCTAAGGCAAGTAGCCACAGGCGTGAGCGTGTGGTGAAATTGTAAACAAAATAGAGCCGCGAATGCGGCGACAGGCTTCTGCGTGACCTTCTGTCGCCGCATTCGCGGCTCTGCATTAATATCATCGTTACCACACGCTCACGCGTGTGGCTACATGCTTTAGCCGCATTCGCGGCATAGGACACGCTTCCTTCAAACCAGAAGTAGCCACACTCCCCCAGCTCATCCCTCCTCTGTGCTCTCAGTGGCTCAGTGGTTAACTATCGTTCGATCACTAGCGTATCGATTATGTTGCCGTTGTCATCGTAAGCAGTGATTTGAGCACTTTCTTTTGTTGCTTTTACAAAGATAACATTCCTCGCTTGTTCCGCTTTAGCGAGGTACCACCTGTCCTTCTTTGGGCGACGTGGTGACTTGATTCCCCAAGAACCATCTCCTAAATAAACAGTCCCTTTAGGATCGTTTTTGCCATTTTTGATAGGAACGGTGCGTTTGTAGGTGTGATCATGATGTTCAAATCCCACCTCCAAACCAAATGCATCAAAAATGGGGAGCCAATGCCTTCGGATTGCCACGGCATATTTGAGGTTCACATCGCGCGCTGAAGGGTAAGAAGGGACGTGATAAAAAGCAAACTTACGAGGAAAATCTTTCCTTTCCTTTAAGGTTTGAAATAACCAAGACGCTTGCTCTCCACTAATGGAAGCAGTATGTCCTGAGTCGAGTGCGATGATAGTCATGTCTTTTCCAAAATCAATCTCGCGATAGACTGTAGGAGCCTCGCCGATGAAAAGCTGGTAAAAGATATCCGCTACTTCTTTCGTTTCATTGTAGCCACCATCAAGATCGTGGTTTCCAATCGTAGCGGCAAGGGGGATTAGGCGGCCATCGGGATCTACCATGTCCTCACTCCATGCCTGTAACCAATCTACCCAGCGATTTCGTTTTGTCATCCTTAAATTAATTTTGGCCAAAATATCGTCTGTCCACTGGATAACGCTCTCAGGAAGTACGGAGAGACGGGAATGAGCATAAGCAATATCGCCGCCAAGCAAAACAAAATCGGGATTTTTAGAAGCGACCAAGCGATTCATCTTTCTGACGTATTCAATCCCGTCGTGATAGATATCTCCTCCGGCAGCAAAAGTAACAGGGCGAGACAATCCCTTGGAAAGGGTTTTGAAATGGTATGTTTCCCCCCCCTTCTTAATTTTAAAGCGGTAGGTGGTATCAGATTTCAGTCCTGTTAAAACAACTCGATGAACGTTTAGCGCTGGTGTCAATGGTAATGTGGAATGGGTTCCTGTTGCCTTATACCACTGCGCCTCCCCCTCTTCTACAAAGATGAGGGTGCTTTTCTTTCGCGATTCCGGAGTGACCCATTGAATAGCCATTTGCTCGTCGGGATGCGTTTGAAGCAACGTATACACTGCGATGGGATCCCAACCTGTCAACGCTGCAGCTAATAGCAGAGAGAGCAGAAGGCTTCTACAAAAGACACTCCGGTATGTTATCATCTATCCCTCCGTTTGTAGCTTTTGCGCTAAATGGTCCGCCAAAGTCTCTAGCACGCGGTTGCTGCGAGAAACAAATTCGTTTAAAGCGGTTGGATCCATCTCTCTTTGGGAAAGAAGGGCAAGCTCGTAAGTTTCTTTTACAAGGTCACTAGCCAGCTCGGGGTTCGATTTATCGAGCTTGCGAATCGATTCCATCAGCTTACTGTTGGTATTCACGACAAAAGTGCGTTTTCCAAAAAGACCAGTGTCCACTCCTTTGGGATCCATCCGCAGCATGTAGTCGCGGAAACGGCGTTGCTGCTCATCGATGACGATCACGCCGGGAATTGAGTCGAGTGTCAAGCTTTTGGCTTCCACATCGACGTGGTCGTTCGATAGCTTCGATTTGACAAAGTCGACGAGATGTGCAGCGTCTGTGCGCCCTTCGGAGTCGACAACGACTTTTTCGCGGGAGCTGTCGACCATCGCATCGTCGATGGAGGAATCCACGCGCGAGAATTTCGCGTTTGTCAGTTTTCTTTCCAGGTGATCGATCACGTAGGCATCGATAGGAGAGTCTGCCACTAACACTTCGATGCCCTTTGCTTTTAGAGCCTCGCTGAAGTGAGCACCATGAAGCTCATCGCGGGTGTAGTAGATTTTATCTTTTGTTTTTTCTCGATTTCTTTCCAGGTAGTCTTCGATGGTCGTCCATTCTCCTGCGGTGTTTCTCCATACAAGGAATTCTTTGCTCCGTTCATAAAATTTGTCATCTTCGATGCAACCAAATTTCACGATGACAGACACATCTTTCCAGCACTCCAGAAAGCGTTCTCTTTCGTTGCGATAGAGAACAGAGAGGCTATCGGAAACTTTTTTAGAGATGTGCGTCGACAGCTGACGGACCGTACGATCCATCTGCAAATAGCTTCTGGAAACGTTTAGTGGGATGTCGGGGCTATCAATCACTCCTTTTAATGCCATCAAATAGTTAGGAATGACATCTTTACAGTTATCTGAAACAAAAACACGATTGCAAAATAGTTTTACAGTGTTTTTGTTAAAATCGATCTCTTGCTTGATTTTGGGAAAATATAGAATCCCCTTCAAGTGGAAAGGGTAATCCACATTCAAATGTACCCAAAATAGAGGGTCGCTATCCGCAGGGTAAAGGTGGCGATAGAAGTTTTTGTAGTCCTCTTCAGTGCACTCTGCGATAGGTTTAATCCACAGCGGCTCTTCCGTATTGATGCGTTGACCATTCAGATAGATCGGATAGGGCAAAAATGCGCAGTAGTGATCTAAAATTTCACGAATGCGCTTCTCTTCCAAAAACTCGTCGTTATCTGCGCCTACATGCAAAATAATCTCTGTGCCGCGTTCGGTGCGAGTTCCTTTTTCGATGGTGTATTGCGAGGACGCTCCATCGCACGACCAAAATACCGGTTCGGCTCCGGCAACATAGGAAAGCGTGTTTAGCGACACTTTGTCGGCCGCCATGTATGCGGAGTAGAATCCTAAACCGAAGTGACCGATAATTTGATCGTTTTCGCTACCGGTCTTGTATTTTTCTAAGAAATCTTCGGCGCCGGAAAAAGCGATCTGAGCGATATATTTTCGCACTTCGTCGGCAGTCATCCCAATCCCTGTGTCGGTAAAAGTCAAGGTGCGAGCGTCTTTATTCAGAGTGACATCGATTCTAAATTCCTCATCTTTGCACTGCAACTCTCCGCGATCGCGTAAAATTTTTGTTTTATATATCGCGTCGCAGGCGTTGGACACCAATTCTCTCACGAAAATGTCGCGATCGGAATAGAGAGCTTTTTTAATAATCGGCAGGATGTTTTCACTGTGAATTTCCAAACTTTCTGTTGTCATGCTTTTCCTCATTTTTAAGTTGGTCGAAAACCGTCATTCTAACGAATCTCGCTGTATTCACGCTACGAGAATATCCCAAATTTAACTCCTTGAATTTTTTGCTCCAAAGCGCTTATAATGGGCATGTTCGAAAAATAAATAGGTAATCTTTATGGATTCTCTTCCCTATACCGTTCTTGCATACTACATCTTCACCCCCATCAACGACCCGCGCCATGAAGTGGCCCTTCATAAAGCTTTTTTTGAAGATAAAGACATCACCTCCCGCATCTACATCTCCGAAGAGGGAATCAACGGACAAATGTCAGCCGCCAATTCCGATGCCGAACTTTACATCGAATGGATGCATTCTCGCCCGCAATTTCAAAACGTCGTTTTTAAAAAACATTACTATCACGAGCAAGCCTTCCCTAGAAAAACCGTCAAATACCGCAAGCACCTTGTCGGTTA
>CAMFKA010000068.1 GCA_945957185.1 uncultured Chlamydiaceae bacterium
AAAATAAGGTCGAGGCCTGCAAGGCCGGCATAAAAAATGGGTAATGATTAGGGCAGGGGTGAGATTGCTACCCTGCATCTGGTGAGGACATCAGGTGGGGAAACTATCACTCTTTTTATGTTGCGAAAATTGCAGATTGCCACTACTATCAAACTATTATTCTACTTAGGATCTTACCCGTGATCAAATCTATTTTCCTATCCATAACGCTCTCTGCCGCGATTCTTACCGCAGAGATTGTGACACTCCCCTCCTCTGATTTTCGCACCAAAAGCACTACCCCTTTCACCTTTGAATTGTCAACAACCCCTAATCAACGTTCGTGGGGATTGATGGGGCGCAAAGAGCTTCCCTTAAACCACGGCATGATTTTTGTTTACCCTTCATCCAACATCCTAAGTCTCTGGTCCTTCAACTGTTACATCCCTCTTTCCGTCGCTTTTATGGACGAAGAAAAAATCATCCGCGACCTCCAAGACCTCGACGCCTATCCGGAAAAAATGGATCCCGAGCGTCCGGTGTATACTCTAGAAGATATGGCGCAATACCCCGCTTACGACCCCATTTTACGTTTTTTCCAGAGCAAATCGATCCGCTCGTCCATCCCCACAAAATATGCGATGGAAATGAACCTGAACTGGTTTGACACCAACGAAATTAAAAAAGGTGACGTCGTCACCTGGAAACCAAATTCCAGCAGCGGCGAAGTGATCCACACATGGGACCTTAGCGCACTTCAACCGACAGAAGAAAAGATGTTTCTCATCAAACTGGCAAGACCGGAACCTGTCTCCGTTTCTGTCCCCCGTTCGGCTGTGTCGGTCGATGTCGTTTTCTTCGACTCTAATGACGCCGTTCTCTTCAATTCAACACTCCCTCCCGGAACAGCTCAATCTAAACGGGAAAAAAGCGTCTATTTCGTAGAATCTCCCGTCAAACGGGTAGCGGTTTTACCTGGAGGTTGGGTAGAAAAAAATTCGATCGAAATGTTACGCTCAGCTTTTGATACTGTGAGAGATTAGGAGTCTCCCCCATGAAACTTATTCACGTGGCGAAAATTTTTAAGAATGGAACTCACATTCATTTGTTCCTGCGTAAAATTTCTGATCGTGAGTACCGCTGGTTCCAGGAGAAGAGCGAAACTCCCGTTTTTGCCGAGACGATCGAAGAGGCTTTACGCCTTGCCGCTCGCCACTGGAGAGCTGACTCTTTTCGCACCATCATCTGCGGCTTCCGCTACACCCTTCCCGAACGTGACGAACACGGCATCAATGCTTTGTTCCACCAAATGGCCGCTTCGATTTCCACCCCTAACGGAGTCTATTTCGACGAGGAGTTGGGTAACAACTGCTACGTCCAAAACCAATCTCTGGAAGCGAGAGAGCTCTTCTACGCATTGCGCGACCGGGGAGAACTCTAACATACCATGACTGCCAACTGTCACAACTGCAAAAAGCACATGCCAAACGAAGGGTTCCATTACTGCCCTTTCTGTGGTAGCTCGCTGCAGGAGACGTTGATGTCCCACGACACGACACTATATACCTCCTCGCATACCGGAAGCCCTCCGGCATTGATTTCGGGTCACGTTCCTAACAACGATGAAGTGCAATTCGCTATTGGACCGTATCAAATTCTGAAAAGCATCGGTAAGGGGGGAATGGGCGAGGTTCTGCTCGCTTTCGACACGAACTGTGGCAGAAGAATAGCCCTTAAACGTATCCGTGAAGATCTTAAAGAGCACATCCAAATGCACAATCGCTTCCTAAAGGAAGCACACATTACAAGTCAGCTGACCCATCCATCTATTATCCCGATCTACACAATCCATGACGAGCAAGGGCAAACGTACTATACGATGCCGTTTGTCGAAGGAAAAACTCTTAAACAGATCCTAAAAGAGGCCCGTCAAGCGGATAAAGAGGGCAAAAAGGACGCTTCCACCCTGACATCTATCCCGGGACTTGTCCGTATCTTCCTCAGCATCTGCCAGGCTGTCGCTTATGCTCACTCTAATGGCGTTCTCCATCGCGACTTGAAGCCGGAAAATATCATCATCGGAAAGTACGGCGAGGTTTTGATTCTGGATTGGGGTCTAGCAAAGATGATGTGGAAAAACACGGAAGAAGAGGATCTTCCCGAAGAGGAGGAAGACTCCCCTGACGCCCCTAAAAAGCACAAGCTACATGGTCTCACAAAAATCGGAAAGGTGGTGGGAACGGTTTCTTATATGGCTCCGGAACGTGCCCTTGGGCAGCCGGCAACGCCTCAAACCGATGTCTACTCCCTCGGCGTCATTCTCTACCAAATTCTTGCATTGCGCCCTCCATTTAAACGCGGAACCCTCAAAGAGTTCCGACATAAATTAATCAAAGAGAAATTCGTCCCCCCGGAAGAGGTCGCCCCCTACCGCGATGTTCCTAGGGTCCTCTCCGCTGTTGTCAGCCGCTGCCTTTCCGGCAATATCGATCGACGCTACTCCTCCGTTGACGAATTCATCAGAGACATCGAAAACTACTTAGAAGGGCGCTCCGAGTGGACCCAAATCGCTGAATTGCGCATCAATCGACGTGCCGATTGGGAGTTCCAAGAGAACGTCCTCATTGCTGAACACGTCGCCGTCACGAGAGGAACTGAAGTGACAGACTGGGTCAGCCTGATGATTTCGACTCAATCGTTCAATGGAAACACGCGATTGGAGACAAAGGTCAGATTGGGTCCAGGGGCTCACGGCATTGGCTTTTTGATGAGCATTCCCGAAGCGGCAGAAAGAGTGCACTTGAACGATGGCTACTGCCTCTGGATTGGTAGCGAGAGCAACAAGTCCACCAAGCTCCTCAAATCCACTGTAGAGGTGATTTATCAACCCGAAATCGTCCTCAAAAAGGGAGAGTGGTACACCATACGGATCGAAAAAATCGATCAAAACATCTATTTTTACCTCAACGATCAGCTTCAATTCTCTTACATTTCTTATCTACCCCTCGTCGGCACTCACGTCGGCCTTCTTGCTCGCGATGACGATTTCGAAATCGACGGCATTCAGATCTCCTGTGGAGGGCAGAGCATCATGGTCAACTGCCTCACAGTACCGGACACGTTTCTTGCCCATAAAGACTACATCACCGCCTACAACGAATACAGAAGGATCGGGTACTCTTTTCCGGGCACTGCAGAAGGGCGCGAAGCTCTCTTCCGCGCAGGGATTACGTTGCTGGAACAAGCAAAAGCCGAAAGGAACACAGAGTTGTTCGATAAAGCCCTCGACGAATTTGGAATTCTCCACGACACCCCCGGTGCGCCATTAGAATATCTTGGAAAAGGTCTTGTTTACGAAACGCTACAAGACTTTAACGAAGAGATCAAATGCTATGAGCTAGCTTTACGCAGATATGGATTGCACCCTCTCAGTAGAGTGTTAAACGACCACGTGATTTATCGAATGTTGGAGTCGTCGCGTTACGACAGGAAGGCGACCTACCAATTCATCATGCTCGTATTGCAATGTCTCCCTGATTCACGCTCGGTCAACAGCGTTAAAAAGCTGTTTACCAGCCTCCAAAAGCACTGGGAAAAGCTTCCCTTCTTCTTCAATGGGCTCTCCATCCAAAACGGCCATTACGACAACTTTCTCATCCAACTCGCATTTTGGCTGGCAAAAGAGTACCCTATTGAAGAGATCCTCGAACGGGAACTGGAAACCGAAACTCCGAATGAGACACTCATTCAAAATGGGATTTTCGCTTTGGTGCAACTCGAATATTTCGACACCGCTCGCAAATGGCTCGACAGAATTAAAGAGCTCCCCCAGTTCGCCGAAACGTATCGATGTATCAATTGGGCGATTGACGGATCAAAAGCGATCGAGGAGATGTCTTTCTCGAATCCCCTCTCGCGAGAAGAGGAGCGGTTGCTGCAATATCTGTTAGTGCAGACTCTCAAAAAACGGCAGCTGAACAGCACACACCTGCTTTTAAGCAAAGTGGAAGGAAAATCTGTGTCGGGCTTTTGCGATGTCGCCATCAAGTCCGGTTTGGCGTGTTTGTACATGCTGGAAGGGAAGTGGAAGCAAGCGGAAGAGATTTTTCAATCCTTCCCCCTCGAGCTCCTCAATCAGGAGAGCACCCCTCTCCACTTCCTTTACGGCTGCTGGCTCTATCATACAGAGGGAAAAGAGATCGCTCTTATTCATTTTATGGGAGTGCTGGATGTCCCTTATCCACGTTCGTGGACTCTATTCAGCCATTATTTGAGTGGAAAACTATCGGAAACAGGTCCCTGGTTCCACCGCGCATTCTTTTGGGAAAAGAAGCAGTTGTTCCTGCAACTTTCTGTCTTTTACGAGCTGTTAGGAAATCTAGAAAAAGCCAAGTACTATCTGATGTTGGAGCAAAAGGAAAAAGCCAACGAGCAGGAGTAGCTCGACATAGCAAGGGACAAGGGACATAAACGACGAAAAGGACGTAAAGGACTGTAATTATGAATGTTCGTCATTAATGTCCCTTCGTCCCTTGTCCTTAGTCCTTTGCGTCCCTTTCGTCGTTTATGTCCCTTGTCCTTTTTGTTTTGAAAGAACTCTCCTATCTTTTGTGATGCCAATAAATTCAACACCACATAATATATCCTTAATTTCATTCTCAAAAAGGATATATCATGAACATGCTCTATAAACATTCATTGACGTTGTTGGCAGCGCTCTGCCTGACAACAAACATTTTGGTGGCAAATTCTGCCGAAAACGATCTTCCTGAAGAAGAAGTCGTTATTCAAGACTATACCACCAGAGACCCTTTCTATCCGATCGATTACTCTTCGTATGCCATCGCTTCCATAGGCTACAAAGGCAATTCGATCACATTAAGCGACGGTTCTCTCTGGTTCGTTCGCCCCTGGGATCAACACTACGTCGATTCGTGGTTCGATTTCTACGATGGCAACCCTACCACCATCTACGTCTCCACCAATAACGACCTCTTCAAAGACACCAACTACCCTTATAAAATCATCAACAAACAAACGGGAAAATCTATCTACTGCAACATCTCCTCGTTAGCTCCTATTACTAATTGTTTATGGATCTATCGTATTGATTATGCGACAGGTCGAGTCGAAGTGGCCCACGCTAACGGCTACAACGTTTTCTATCTTGCTGACGGAGATTTTTCGAATTATCTGAACTGGCAACCGGGTGACATCGTCTTCTACGGACGCAATACTCGTTGGGACTCTTACTCGTTCCCTTATTTGATTATCAATTTCACTGCGGAGAATTCCGCTCGTTGCGATCTATAAGTGCTAAAAGAAGGCTTCGCGATGCGAAGCCTTCTTTATCGACTATTTCTTTGTGATAACGATTTTGGTGGGTTCTCCATTCAAGTCGACCCCTTCGCTATCTACCGGACCAAATTGAACATCCGTTGCCAACACTTCCCCACAAATGTAGTCGCGGTACTGCGTAAACGCTTGTTCGACTCTCGGCGTTGTTTCTATCGACAACATGATCCGATCTGAAACATGCAATTGCGCTTCGCGTCGCATTGTGTTCACTTTGTTGACTAATTCCCTTGCGATGCCTTCTTGCTCTAGCTCTTCTGACAATTGAGTGTCCAAGGCAATGGTAATCACCCCTTCATTGGCGGCAATGAGCCCTTCTAGCACTTCGCGGTTCACATCGATGTCTTCCGGGGTTAATTCCACAGTCTCCCCTTCCACAACAATCTGTAAGTGCTCTCCCCGCTTGATGGCGGCAAGGTGAGACTGAGTAAACTTATCGATTTCCACTTGTGCAGCTTTCATCAACTTGCCCACTTTTTTACCCAGGACGCGGAAGTTCGGCTTCGCTTTCAGTTTAACGAATTGCGTTTCATCGTCATGGAAAACAACTTTTTTGACATTTAATTCATCCGCAATCAGATGTTGATGCTCTTCTAAAAATCGCAGCACGCGGTGATCTGCCGAAGCCACATGCGCACATCCTAACGGTTGACGCACTTTCAGCTTGTTTTCTTTTCGTAACGCATGTCCCAAGCTGACCGTAGTCTGTGCTGCTGCCATGGCGTCTTCCAAATCACGGTCTCGCAATTTCGCATCGCAATGGGGGAAGTCAGCCAAGTGGACAGACTCTGCGCTGCCCTCTGCTTTGAGATTTTGGTAGATGGATTCGGCTATAAAAGGAACAAACGGAGCAGCAATTTTTACGAGCTGAATCAACACATGATACAGCGTAGCAAAGGCTTGCTGACGGTCCGGGGAATCCAAATCTTCCCAAAAGCGGCGGCGGCTGCGGCGGATGTACCAGTTTGTTAATTGATCCACAAAGCCTACAAAGGGCTCTACAGCTCGGCTTAAATCGTAATCCGCCATTCCCGCTTCGACATCTTCAATGAGCCCGTTCAACTTCGATAAAATCCACCGATCGATGACTGCATCAGCATGTGTGGGAGCAGCTTCTCCTTTCGGCTTCCATTGGTAAAGGCGCGCGTAGGTGATGAAAAAGCTGTACGCATTCCACAACGGCAACAAAATTTGTCTGACAATCAATTCTACGCCGGATTCTACAAAGCACAAGTCGTCCCCTTTAACGGCAGGGCTGTGCATCATATAAAGACGCACGGCGTCGGCTCCAAACTTACTGACAACGATGCTTGGATCGGGATAGTTCTTTAAGCGCTTCGACATTTTTGTTCCGTCAGAGGCCAATACGATACCATTGACGACGACGTTTTTGAAGGCGGGTTGATCAAACAACGCCGCCGACAACACTGTCAGGGTGTAAAACCATCCGCGGGTTTGGTCGAGCCCTTCCCCGATAAAGTCTGCGGGAAACGTCTTTTTGAACTCTTCCTGATTTTCGAAAGGGTAGTGGATCTGCCCGTACGGCATAGATCCCGACTCAAACCAACAGTCTAGTACTTCCGGAATGCGGCGATACACTTTTCCGTTTCGCGTCACTTCTAACTGATCGATGAAGTGGCGATGCAAATCGGTGACTTTCTCACCTGTTGCCGCTTCCAGCTCCGCAATGCTACCAAAAACCAACATTTCGCCATCTTCTGCTCTCCAGATAGGCAAGGGGGTCCCCCAATAGCGGTTACGGCTAATCGCCCAGTCGCGTGCTCCTTCTAGCCACTTTCCAAAGCGACCCTCTTTGATATGTCCCGGTGTCCAGTGGATCTGCTGATTAGCGCGCAGCATTTTGTCTTTTACTTTTTCTACTCCCACAAACCATGTGGCGACGACTTTGTAGATCAATGGGGTGTCGGATCTCCAGCAAAAGGGGTAGCGGTGACGGAGAGTGCCCTGCGAAAATAAGCGCCCCGCGGCTTTCAGTCTTTTGGCGATATCCTTATCGGCATCTTTGACAAATTGTCCGACATATTCGTTGATGGGAGCAGTAAATCTTCCATTATTATCGACGGGGCAAACAAGCTCTATCTCTTCCCTTTGGCACGCGTAAAAGTCCAATTCACCAAATGCGGGAGCGCAGTGAACGAACCCTGTTCCTTCCCCTGTGGCGACTTGCTCTTCCAAAATAACGCGGAATCCTGTGGGGTGGTCGGCAAAATAGGCGAATGGCGGAGTGTATCGAAGCCCTTTTAGCTCCTTTCCAAGCTTTGTTTCAACGATTTCGACTTCTGCTTCGTCTTTGAAATGGGTCGACAGCTGCCCTTTCGCAATCCAGTACTTGTGGTCTGTTTTCTTATCGAGCACTTTGACATATTCAATTTCAGGCCCCGCCATAATTGCTAAATGCGACACCAATGTCCATGGTGTGGTAGTCCAGCACAGAATCGATGTTCCAGGTTCATCTATGAGCGGAAATGTCACCACAAGCGAGGGGTCGTCCACTTCTTGGTAGTTTTCTCCGGCCTCAAAATTCGATAACGGCGTTCCAAGCTTTGCTGAAAATGGCATCACTTTGTATCCTTCATAGATCAACCCTTTGTCAAAGAGCTGCTTAAACACCCACCACACGCTTTCCATAAATGGCAGATCCATAGTCTTCCAGGTGCGGGAAAAGTCGACCCATCTCCCCATCCTGGTGACGAGTGTCTTCCACTCTTCGGAGTACCTCTGAACGATGTTGCGACACTCTTCGTTGAACCGTGCAACGCCAAAGTCATGGATCGAGTTGGCTCCGGATAGATTGAAGGCCTTCTCGATTTCATTTTCAATCGGCACGCCGTGGCAGTCCCATCCAAATCGGCGAGGCACGCAAAATCCCTTCATACTTTTATAACGCAAGACGACGTCTTTAATGGTTCCGGCTAGATAATGCCCATAGTGTGGTAATCCGGTAGCGAATGGAGGCCCATCAAAAAATGAAAATAGGGGGCGCTCTCTTTTTTCTTCTACCGATCGCTCAAATATGCGGTTCTTTTCCCAATAAGCTAATACTTTCTGCTCTCGTTGGTCTATCGACTCTTGTGGAATTTCCTGAAACATCTCTTTTCTTCCTGGTTAATCCCTATAAATTAACACAATTTCACCTTTTTCTCCATCGAAATCCCCGCTTCAAGTTTCCCCTTTACACTCTCTAATCAATTAAATAGAATCCGCAATTCCGTATTTAAAAAGGGGTAAATCATGGCAGCGTCAGCTTCATCAAACGGTTTTCTCTATTACAGAATCGATCAATCTACCACCCTCACATTGCATCCTCTTCTGTCGCGCACGAGACGCAAAATCATTCGCGCCGAAGGTTCCTTCGGCTACCACGCTTTCTTTCTGTCTCAACTCCCTGATCTATTCCCTAAAACGTCTCGTCAAATTTCCAATCTCACTGCCAACTACTTTCACTCTCCCTACGATTTTCAGGAATTCTGTTCCCTGCAACGCTCTTCTCAACCGCTTCAAGCAAAAATCTCGTCCACCAAAATCAGATTCCCTAAGTCTTTACAATCGATGAACGCCATCCGCGGTTTCTTCCAAACGATCCCTAATTATGGCCCTGCTAACCCTTTCTCCCACTCCTACTCCTACTATCTTATCGTCACTTCTAGAGACCCCTCCGCCAAACTTTTTGCCAGATGCCAAAAAATGTGGCTTCAGATCCAAAACAAAAGTTTTAATCCGGGCTCTATTCAACTTTCCTTCTCCAACTCCCTCCATAATACCCCCGAACTGCTTTGGTGTATCGGCTGCTCCAAGAAACACATTCTCCAAAAAATCTCCAATCTCTTCTTCCTCTCAAAAATCCACACTTCCTACATCCGCACTTTCAAATACATCTCTTGATTATTATCTCCCTCCATGCTACTATAATGCTACGGGGGTGTCATGGTTTCGACTTGGAAACTTAGTACAAACCGCATGCAGAGGACGTCGGTTGGCCTCTTAAATCATCCGGCAAAAAACATAAATGGCGAAAAAATCGTCGCTCTTGACTTCAGTCAAGAGTTAGCTGCTTAGTCCTAACAGAGTAAGCAACTCGGCAGCCCAAGAATAGACCAAGGTTCAAGGATCGCTGTCGTAATCGATCTTGGTATGGATTGTTGATCTCCTCACCTCTTAGATCAACTCTCCGAGACTGAATGGGGTGGGCCTGCATTGGTGTCGCTCTTTGCACAGATGCAAGTCCTAAACCAAAGAGCTAAGCATGTAGTGGTTTCTATGATGTTTGCTAAGGACGAGAGTTCGATTCTCTCCACCTCCATTTAGGGGGCGCTGCCCCCTAAAAACCCCCGGCAAAGGGCCCAAGGGTCGGCAGCACACCCCCGAAAACCATTGTGAAACAAAAACAAAGCAAAAAAAATTTTTAATACAACATTACTCAAGAGAGCCTGAAAAAGAGGG
>CAMFKA010000069.1 GCA_945957185.1 uncultured Chlamydiaceae bacterium
GTATAGCAGAACGAACCGATTATGACAAACAGGGTTAAATTGTTAACAACTCGTTAAGAATAAATTAATTTATTAAAAACATAACAATATAAATTGAATATTAAAATATATATTTGTTACAATTAACTAAGAAATCATAAAATAACGGTGTTGTATGCAAGTTAATAACATGAATCAAATTCTCATTGGTCTTGATCGTTACTCGGAATACGTTCCCATCGTTTCTTATGTCACTCTTCTAGTGAACGCCATTCAAAATCAAACTGTGATTGCAAAAATGGATCCTGCTCAACTCGCACGTAACACGTACTATTCTCACATCAAATCGAAGTCAACTTCACGAAAAGTCATATTGTTAATCCCCATCGTGGGAAATATCATCGTTGCATTATGGGATGGTCTTTTTCAATCACGCTATGACAAAAACTATCAGTTAGAGCAACTGAAACAAAATCCAACGAACCTACAATTCGCAGGCCGTCGAATTAAAGGGGATTTGGACTTTGTAAAACAGGCTGTGTTACATGATTCTTCTGCCATTCATTCAGTTTCAGATGAGCTTAAAAACGATGCAGAAATTGTTAAATTAGCGATTGCAAATGTACTAAAATTTGCTCAAGAAAATCCCTTTAAGAAATGGGAAATCCGAGGTATGAGCGAAAAAATCGCACGGAATTTGAACGACGAAAATCGCGCAGACCCGATAATTATGAACATACTTGTCCAGCTAAATGGTGAATTGATCCGTTTTAGTTCTCCCGAGCTGAAAGCAAACGATCTTCATATTAAAATCGCAGCGCACGAAAATCTATATTCTCTTCGTTACGTCAATCTTGAAAAAGCTGTCCCCATTGCAATCCAAAAAATTAAGTCCAATCCTCAATCATTTTTTGACCTTCCTGCGGAATTGATGCGCCATCCTCGTGTGTGGGAAACTCATCAGCTCTATTCTAGAGGATGTTTACAAAGTTCGATCGGATGATTTGAATTTTAATCATTTTTATGGTGTAATGTTTCCTTGAAGTTCTAACGGTTAAAGAGGAAACAATGGATCCAACAAAACAGCGATTAAGCAAATTTATGGCATCTGCCGGAGTCGCATCGCGCAGAGCTTGCGAAGAGCTGATTTTCGCCGGTAGAGTCACTGTCAACGGCGAAGTTGTGAAGCTTCCTCAAACCCAAGTGAACGGGCAAGAAGACATCGTAGTGGATGGCACATCCATCGGAAGCAAACAAAAAAAAGTTTATTTCATTCTCAACAAACCGAAAGGTTATGTCTGTTCCGCAAAGGGATCTTCCAGTACAAAGCTAGTCCTCAGCCTCTTCTCGAATGTTAAAGAGCGTTTATTTACCGTTGGAAGACTCGACAAAGACACCGAAGGGCTCTTAATTGTCACTAACGATGGACATTTCGCCAATAGCGTCATTCACCCCTCTAAAAACATTCAAAAAGAGTATGTAGCAAAAACTAACAATGAGCTTTCTCCCGAGCATCTGAAAGCGATTGCTAATGGAACATTAGTGGAAGGGTGCTTCGTAAAACCCCTCAAAGTAACGAAAGTGCGTAAAGGCACTATCAAAATTGTGATCGGAGAGGGCAAAAAGAGAGAAGTGAGAATGTTGCTCGAAGCTGCCGGACTGAAAGTTCTGGAGCTCACCAGAATCCGCATCGGAAATCTCACTCTCGGGCTATTGCCCATCGGCGCTTACCGTGAAATGACCCCTAGAGAAATGGAGCTTATATTCGAATGAAAGAACGCCGCACCCCCGATTTAGATTTAGAAACGATCATTCCCATCCTCATAGGATTTTGGAGAAGATTACACAAGCTTTCCGGTCCACAAGAGGAGCTGCAGACTCGCGAGTTTAGAGGCGTTGTCGAAGCGATAAAAGCCCTTCAACAGCAATCTTATAAAGGAAAATCGCTGCTCGGAATGAACTACTTCGAAGACAAAGATCTCCTCGGAGCATACTTTTTGTATCAGTGGGTTATCCACTATCAAGAGGGAATGTCGCTGATCGGTGAACTTCCGGAAGCCCCTAAACGCGTTTTAGATGTCTGTGCAGGGGGATCTCCCTTCGGATTTGCCGCTTTGCGCCATGGTGCTGAAGAAGTGATTGCCGCCGACAAAAACATCAGAGTGTTAGAAGCGGGCGCCGAAATTTGCGGTCGTTTTGGAAACACGATGACAGTGCGTCAATGGGACTGTCTGAAAGGGGCGTTGCCGGTTGAAGGAAATTTTGACCTGATCATCCTTGCGTATGGGCTGGACGAATTATTTCCCCCAAACAATCCCCACTCCAAAGAGCACCGCAAGCTATTTGTGGGCGAGCTATTAAAACGACTTACTCCCGACGGCTATCTGCTGCTCGTTGACGATTCCCACCAAGAAGCCAACCGGATGGTGCTGCAACTCCGTGAACACTTTGTTCAACAAGGCGTTCCCGTACAGGCTCCTTGCGTATGGCGCGGCGAATGCCCTGCATTAAAAAGCGATAAAAGTCCTTGTTATGCGCAAAGAAAATTAGAAAAACCGTATTTAATTAGAGAATTTCAACGCGCCGCAGAAATCAATTTAGGTTCATTAAAGATGTCTTATGTTATCTTTAAAAATTCGGCAAGCGAATGGCCTAAACTCCCTCCCGGAGAGTTGTTCCGAGTGATTAGTCCTCCGGTCGATTCCTATACAGGAAAACGTTTTTACCTGTGTGGAACTGTTGGAAAGCGAAATTTAGGCTCTCACTTGCAAGAATATCCGAAGGAAAGTAAAGCATTTGAATATCTAAAACGGGGTGAATTAATTTCCATCTCGGGAGCTCTCGAAAAACCTAATGTCTTAGACGTCATCGAGGGAACAGAAGTTAAAGTCGTTGCAGCATGTGGAAAACCGATTCCTAGCGAGGAAACTTAAGTGGTTATGAATCACGATTTGACACAATTCAAATGGGCGATTCGCAATATTAAAACGTTTATCGATGCTAATGAAGGGCACGAAATCCCTTCTATTACAGAACTAGACGTACAAAATAACGAAATCGTACTTCCCAAGCAACCTCGCGTTGTCGAATTGGCAAATTTTCTATTTTCGCTGACGATGAATGAAAATTCTCCCCAAAAAAATGTACTCAATCTCCTTTTAGAAAGCTCCGAAGTGATTAAAAATTGCTCCGGATACCGGGTTGCCCTGCAAAATGGAACGATGGAACAAAAAGAGTTTGTCAATAGCGCTAACAAAGTCATTGACAGTTACAACGAACTGATTGATAAAGCTCAAAATCCTCCCAAAACTTTGCGTGGACGTTTTGAAAAAAAAATAAACGAGTCGCGCGGGCTCATGACTGCTAGCGGACTCGATAAAATCCCGGCTCCTCTTAAGTACCGCATCGAGATCCCTCAATTTTGCACTTACGCACCTTCTTTAAGGGAGCGCAAATCGATCTCCATCACTACGGGGAATTCTGTGATCTCTCAAAAAGTATCGGGCCTCTCGCAACATGTGAAAACGGAACTCTCTCCACAAACGATGGATATGTACCGTATGCGCGCAATCCGCCTACTCGAAGAGCAAGGACTTTGCAATCGTTTCGACGCACGCACTGCGGTGATGAATTTCCCCATCGATATTAAATTCACCGATGAAGCTTGTGAAATCACTCAACGATTTCCCACTGTTGACGGTCCGGCTTACATCATTTTTTGCCGCTTTCTCCGAGATAACCCTTCCGGTGATTACCGCAGTTTGGTGCAAAGTTCGATTCAACTCGAATTTGAAGGCTTCAATTCTAGTGTTGAAATTTGACCTCATTTCGTTTATCCTAATCACTATTAAAACTCATCTAAGGTTATTACTATCATGACAGTACGAGTACGCATTGCTCCCTCCCCTACAGGAGACCCACACGTGGGAACAGCCTACATGGCGCTTTTCAATTTAATTTTTGCACGTCATAACAAAGGTAAATTCATCCTCCGTATCGAAGATACCGACCGCTCACGCAGCCGTCCGGAGTATGAAGAGAACATTTACAAGGCTCTCCAATGGTGTGGAATCACTTGGGATGAAGGTCCAGATGTCGGAGGTCCTTTCGGCCCCTACCGTCAATCCGAGCGGTATCACATCTACAAAGATTATGCGTACGACCTTGTAGCAAAAGGAAAAGCGTACAAATGCTTCTGCACTTCAGAAGAGCTCGACGAAATGAGAGAAGTACAAGCCAAACAAGGGGGGCGCTTAGGATACGATCGCCGCTGCAGAAACTTGAGTTCTGAAGAAATTGCCGCTAAAGAAGCTGCCGGTCTCAGCTATGTGATCCGACTCAAAATGCCTCTAACGGGAGAGTGTGTGTACGAAGATGCTATCAAGGGAAGAATCACTTCCCCTTGGGCAGATGTCGATGACCAAATTCTACTTAAATCGGACGGATTCCCCACTTACCACCTCGCCAACGTCGTGGATGACCATCTCATGGAAATCACTCACGTCATCCGCGGAGATGAGTGGATGAGTTCAACTCCAAAACACGTCTATCTGTACGAAGCGTTTGGCTGGACAGCTCCTCAATTCATGCATATGCCCCTTTTGCTAGGAAGAGATGGAAAGAAACTGTCTAAAAGAAAGAATCCTACATCGATATTCTTCTATCGCGATAGCGGTTACCTTCCGGAAGCTTTTGTCAACTTCTTGACTTTGATGGGCTACAGCATGACGGAAGACCGCGAAATTTATCCCTTAGAGGATATCATCCGCGAATTTGATTACAAGCGCATCGGAGTTTCCGGAGCCGTGTTTGACGTTCAAAAACTCGATTGGATCAACCAGCAATACCTGATTAAAAACATCCCGTCAGATCAGTTGTGGAACCGTTTACGCGGTTGGTTATTCAGCGACGAATACATGAGCCGTTTGATGCCTCTCATCAGCACAAGAATCAAAACGTTCGGCGACTTCATCTCTCTTTGCGACTTCTTGTTTATCAATCACCTCAACTACACTCCTGAACTGTTTCAGATCAAAGGAATTGCTGCGGAAGAGATTCCATTGCTCCTGCAAGCCATGATCTGGCATTTGGACGAAAACGAAAATTGGGGAAGCTCCGGAGTGAATCAAGCTTCTCGCGATGTCGCAGAACGGTTTGGCATCCACCACAAAAAAGTGTTGATGCCTGTGTTATTCGCTACTTTGATGGGAAAACTTCAAGGGCCGCCTTTGTTTGATTCGGCCGAACTTCTTGGCAAAGACCGCACGCGCGTGCGCTTCTTACGCACCATCGAATTTTTAGGGGGAATCTCCAATAAAAAGATGGACTTGCTCAAGAAAGGCTGGGCAAATAAAGACTGCAAAGAACTGATTGCTGGATAAAAACACCCTGGCTACCTTGGAGTATGCACTAGCTGCGAGGTAGCCAGGCCGTCCTCGGCATAAGCGTCAACCTAAGACTTTATGCCGCCCCTTACAGGGCTCAGATTGAGATTTTGATCCTACCCAGGTTTCCGTTCGCTGCACTCACTACAACCTGGGCTATGGTATTCCGTCCCTGTGGGACTTAACGCATATAATATTACGATAACAATTTTTAAACACGATTTCTGCAGCTGAAGCCCAAAGGGCTGAAATATCGTAGCCCAGGTTAGAGCGAGCATTAGCGAGCGGAAACCTGGGTAAAGAGAAAAACAAAACCGAGGCCTGAAAGGCTGACATAAAGTCTTAGGTTGACTTCTATGCCGTCCTCGGCCTGGTATCTAAGCGAACTTACTATCCTGCAGTGCGAGGAGGGACATCCTTTTCGATCGCTTTCAACAAAGGACCTAAACCGGTTTTGTTTTCGGCAGAAATTTCGAATAGACGATTTTTGTATCCGGAGTAGTGCTGCTTGAAGTTTTTGATGTGCTCAACAGACTCTTCAGTGTCGATTTTATTGAGAACGACCAACGAAGGACGTTTCAAAAGCTCCGGATTGTATTGTTTAATCTCATTTAACAACACTTCGTAGTCGCTCCAAGGGTCTCTTCCGTCGATGCCGGAAGCATCTAAAACATACAAAAGAAGCTTTGTTCTTTCGATGTGACGTAAAAACTCAAATCCTAAACCCTTGTTCAAATGAGCTCCCTGAATAATACCGGGAATGTCTGCGATGAGGATTTTACCTCTATCTTCACACTGAATGAACCCTAAGTTAGGGCGTAATGTCGTAAATGGATAAGGTGCGACTTTCACCTTGATAAATGCTAAGGCGCTAATCAGCGTCGATTTTCCGGCATTCGGGAATCCTACTAATCCGACATCAGCAATAAGTTTCAATTCCAATTCATATTTTGCTGATTCTCCGGGTTGTCCTGGAGTGCAAGTATTAGGTGCACGGTTGGTAGGAGTCTTGAAGCTTTGGTTTCCTCTGCCCCCTTTTCCTCCCTTACACGGAATCCATTGCTGCTTATCTTCTGTAAAATCGAAGATCACATCTCCGGTCTGACGATCCTTCACCAAAGTTCCGCAAGGAACTTTTAAGATCAAGTCTTTCCCGTTCCTTCCGGTGCGGTTATTTGCACCTCCGGAGACACCATTTTCTGCTTTAAGGATGCGTCTATGCCGGTAGTATTCCAGCGAGTAGACTTGGGCATCGGCTTCAATAATAATTGAACCGCCCTTACCGCCGTTTCCTCCGGTGGGCCCCCCTTTCGGAATATACTTTTCGCGACGCCATGCAACGACACCGTTCCCCCCTTTTCCTGCGGAGACATCTATATTTACGCGGTCTGTGAATGTGGACATGGTATCGTCACCTTAAAAATGATCTACTAAAAGTTATATTGGAAAATGCATCTGACCCCCGGTGTGGGGGTCAGGAGTGAGAAAAAGAGAGGGTTAGTTTACACCGGCTTCGACGAGGACGTATGTTTTGTCTGTTTTGCGGAACGCTACAACACCATCAACTAATGCGTAAAGTGTGTCGTCGCTTCCACGTCCAACGTTTTTGCATGGGTGCCATTTTGTTCCTCTTTGACGGACCAAAATGCTACCTGCTGTTACAGGTTCCCCGTTTCCTACTTTAATCCCTAAGCGCTGTGAGCGCGAGTCACGTCCGTTACGGCTTGACCCTTGTCCCTTCTTTTGTGCCATTGACGTGCCTCCTTATGCGACTTTTTGAATTTCAGTGATTTTGACGCGCGAATAGTGCTGGCGGTGTCCCCAGATACGCTTTTGCGTATGGTTAGGCTTGTATTTCACGCTGTGGATCTTAGGGCCTTTCGACTCCCCTTGGATCTCTCCGCGAACAACATATTTGGACACGTTAGGAGTGCCGATCTCCACGTCATTTTCATTGGCGACCAGAAGAACCTCATCAAACTGCACCACTGTGCCTGCATCGGCATGTAAGAGTTCGACGTCGATCGAATCGCCCTGTTTTACTCGGTATTGTTTGCTACCTGATCTGATAATAGCGTACATTGTATTTTCCCCCTGGACACTCGTGTGAGTGAGAGTTGTTTCATAATTTCTTCAATCTATTGCACAAGCATAAATGAATTTACCTTTGAAATCAATCGGATTTTGCTAATAATCAAAATCTCGGAGGAAACAAGATCCATGAACATCGTTCTACTGCAGTCTAAACTTCATTTGGAGGAGATCGATCAACTTTTAAAAGAGTTCCCTCAATATCTTTTTTTGACAGTGAACGACGCTTCGTACCGAAAATTGCAGGAGCATCAAAGAGAAAAAATCGAAGTCATTTACGGCAACCGACTTAGCAAGGAAGACCTCGCGCAATCCCCCTCTCTCCGCTGGATCCACAGCCCCAACCCACAGCTCAATCGCCTCGCGCTGCAAAGCATTCTCGATAAAGGATCCATCATCGTTTCGACCACACCCGATGAAAACATCGAGCAAGCCGGAGAATTTGTGATTGGCGGCATATTAACTTTCGTCAAAAATTTTATTCACTGGTCGGAAGCGTTTAAATTTCCCACACTCATTTGGGACAGCAAATGGCGCGATGACATTTGGACATTAAAAAATAAAGTTTTACTCCAAATTGGACTACGATCTGTCGGCACAGAAATTGCGCGTCGCGCTCGGCAATTCGACATGAAAGTGTGGGGAATGGAGGAGAAAAAAACATTCCACCCCCACTGCGACAAAACCTTTGATTTTCGAGACCTCCATTCAGTGTTATCCGGTGTCGACATCGTTTCGATTGCGCTGCCGCCACTAAAAGAGTACGAAGGCAAATTCGGGGCGACAGAATTTTTCCATATGAAAACGGATTCCATCCTCAGTTTGATAGGACCCTACACACAATTGAATGGGGATGCACTACTAGCAGAGGAAGGGAACGGTAAATTCCGAGGCATTCTAATTGACACCCCCTATGCACTCCCTATCCCCCACACATCGCCTTTATGGAGCTTGAGGAAGGCCATTATCACCCCAGAGACCTCTCCTCGGCCCAAATCCCAAAATCGGCAAGCGTTTCGATTGTTCCTGTACAACTTTCGGCAATACGTCCATGGCAACTACAAAGACCTGAAAAACTGCATAGATTCAGAGAATTAGTTGTGTCAGTAAATTCACCACTGAGCCAGTGAGATCACTGAGAGTTTATGAGGAACATGAGAGTGATCATATCATTCAATTATCGTTTCATCGTTAAATCATTTTATCGTTGATATAAAGTTTGAGAAAATTGCGTAATGAACATTGAACTCTCCTCAGCTCATCCCCCTCTGTGATCTCAGTGGCTCTGTGGTGATTAATTATGCAACAAGGAAAAAATGTTTTAGGGTCTCCACGAGGGATCTTTAATATACGGAAAAACGTATGAGTAGGGCAGTTCTTTTTCCGAATACATCATCAGTACCCATAGAAAATGGTCTAAAGTGATTTGATTTTTGACACAAAGACTCGAATCCAAAATAGTCACCTTCCACTCTTGAGAATTGTTATAAATCCAAGGCAGGTAGTAGGTGAGCGAGGGTTCATAGTTCCAAACTGCTATGGCTAACGGCTCCAACGTCTCCGGATCCAAAAAAGCCAAAGTTTTCTTTTCTGTATCAAGGCTGTTGACGTGCAATAATAGGGCATCTTGATCACTTTCTATCATTGACGCTGTATCCACACTTTTGAAGTGCGCCAAAGGATGATTACGACTCGAGTAAAGCGTCATCCTATGACTCATCCATTTCAAAGCGCTGTTGTTGTCGACACAAGCAAAAGAATATGAAGCTCTTTTAGACTATCGAGACACACTTGAATTACTTTTGGAACGTTGGTCTCCGGAAAGACAAATCGAAGCCTTACTCCTCTATAGCGAAGCGGGAGGATTCATCCCCGGAACTCATTTGTGGGATCAAAATGTCGAAGAGCGAATCGAACGACATAAAAAACGTATCTACCGAAATTATGAATATGCCACGCAAGTCGTAGAATTCATCTCCTCAAGGAAACTCAACAACGTTGGATAAACTTTCTCTCTGCTATGGGTAAACAGCAAATTAAATTTGAAGATGTCATTTTGGAACTTTCAAAATCTTTTGCTGGTTTTTTTGAAAAAGAGTATATGTGAGGCCTTTTTATTGAAAGCCCCGCTTAAGAATTTGGTTTCCAACAAAGCAGATCCATAAAAAAAGCAAAAAAAACCTGAAATTTTATCGTTATGATAAAATTTCAGGTGTTGTGGCCAGAACTGGAATCGAACCAGCGACACAAGGATTTTCAGTCCTCTGCTCTAC
>CAMFKA010000070.1 GCA_945957185.1 uncultured Chlamydiaceae bacterium
GACGCAACCCGGGGAAATAGATGAAATAAAAAAAGCACCCCTCGGGGGTGCCGGATGTCCACCCTTTAAATAATATCCCATCAAATCAACCCCGTTAAGGGGTTGTGTATTGTAGCCCCGAGGTCAGGAGCCGTCTGCAGGACGTGCGACGCAACCCGGGGAAATAGATGAAATAAAAAAAGCACCCCTCGGGGGTGCCGGATGTCCACCCTTTAAATAATATCCCATCAAATCAACCCCGTTAAGGGGTTGTGTATTGTAGCCCCGAGGTCAGGAGCCGTCTGCAGGACGTGCGACGCAACCCGGGGAAATAGATGAAATAAAAAAAGCACCCCTCGGGGGTGCCGGAGGATGTTCATGTTCCATCACTCCCACGTCGCGCGCTTTCCTTTGTGCTCGATCGGTTGCTCATCTTTCGGCGGATTGTCCATAATCGGTTTTTTCTTTCCTCTAAAAATCACGTGACTGATGCCATCCTTCTGCCAAACTATCCGCGATATCTTTTCGCATCCCAACAAAAACCAACGGCTTTGCTTTAACAATTTCGCTAACCACGTCATCTTAATCTTTTCCAAAACTTCTACAATGCGAATGTACAATCTGTGATAACTGTACTCGCCATCTTCCAACTCAATTTCTGTTTCCATCAACGATACAAACATGTCTAATCCGCCATCGGTGTGCACGTCGATGGGTGTGGAACAAACAATCATCCCGTCCCTACTGCTTAAACGTACCAACTCAGACACAAATAACCGATACTCTTTCTTGGGTAAACTCCCAATCAAATCCATGCTGATCACTAAATCGAACGCCCCATCGGGTAATGCGGTATAGGGGACATAATCTTGCTTCAAAACCAATTTTTCCGTTCCTTCCAATCTCTTCAACGCATTTTTGGCGATGTCGACTCCCGTTACCTCTACTCCCTTCTCCACCAAAAACTTAGCAATGGCACCATCCCCGACTCCCAAATCCACAGCACTTCCGACAGGAAACAATTTCTCTAAAAACGCTTTTGTCCTCTCTATCCGAACCCGTTCTATCACATTCCTTCCGGTATCGAATTTTTCTGGTTCCCTCAACCACAATCGCTCAAATGTCGCTTGTGCTTCTGTCTTTGGAGACGATTTTCCGGAATTCGTCGCACTGACTTCTTCGGAGACAATATTTAATCGGTTCATGACGATTGGTCCTCTTGCAAAAGATCCCTGACGGAGATGTCGGGAGGGTCCGATGTGATGGGGTTGTTGATATAAAGGATAAACCACACTTCCAAAGACAAAATCGACCACAACACCCGAAAGTTTTCTCTCCTACTTTCCGGTGTTTTGACAGCTTCTGTAATCCACTCTTCATCTACGATTCCTACTTCGACTAGTGTCCCCGTCGCCAACGCTTCAAAGAGCACATGCAACTCGGAGTTTTCGATCCAATTCGCTAAAAAATTGTGACGGGAGCGTTTGGGTCGCGTAGTGACGGCATCGGGGAAAATGGATTTTAACAATATTTTTAGCGGCGATGCTGTCTCTTCTTCTGACAAACTGCTCTCAATAGGAAGGGAAGCTGCAAATTCGACAATATCTTTTGTGAGAAAGGGGGTGTGCCATTGCAATGCAAAAGCGGATGACACGCGCTCCACTTCCAGCATAAATCGGTCTGGCAAGCTTGTTTTGACGTCGAAGTAGATGTATGACGATGTGGGAGATTTGATATGCGATAAATTGTAAAATTTGCTTAAAAAGACTTCGGGATCAAACAAACGACAAAGGTTAGGACAGATTCTTTCCAGCTCACTCTTTGTGGTCAATGCATTGGCTTCCACATATTCACTTTGCCACACATTTTTTCTCGATTGTTTAAGAATGCGATAAGCCCACGAACGGTTGACGGTATTGACAACGGGGACGATATACTTTGTCGCAATGTCTCGCAGCGCATTCTGCGCAGATAGCAGCCAACTGCTCTGTTGTTCCTCAGTGCTGTAACGGCTGTGTCCTGCAAATAATTCGTCGCAACCCATTCCGGAGAAGAGCTCAGTTGAATATTCACTTGCAGCCGCTGCCATATGCCAGTACGAGATGACATTTGGGTCTGCAACGGGTTCATCCAGATGCCACGAGATGGCGACGTAGTCGTTTAAAAGGTTTTCCGGTGTCAATATTTGAGCGTGTTGGGGAATGTTTAAAATTTCAGCGACTTGATGAGCGGCTTCAAAGTCCTTTTCGGACTCTTTTTTGAAACTGGAAGTAAATCCTTCTATGTTGTGGTTTTCTCCGTTCTTTTTCAGGTAATAAGCGATTGATGAACTTCCTAACCCCCCTGTCAATAACGTTCCGATGTTTTTGATTTGAGAGGGGAGGTTTTTCTTTACGGCGACATCGAGCATGGCATCGAGCTTTTGCGCTGCAACATTGCGGTGTACTGAAACGGGACTTTCAAACAGGGCACTGTAAGACCAGTAGGGGACGATCACCTTGCTGCCGGTCTTATCTAACAACAAATAATGTCCGGGGAGCAGTTTGTTGATATTTTGGATGGGAGTCAAGTCCTGTGGGAAGTACCCCAAATAAAAATACGTTGCAAGGGCGTAGTTGTCGGGGGTTTGCGGAATCAGTCCCGACCCCAAAATCCCTTTGATGCTGCTGCAAAAGATAAAATGATTGTGGTCTTCCGCCCAGTAAAGCGGCTTCTTTCCTATTCGGTCCCGCGCGAGCAGTAGATTTCCTTCCTTTTCGTCATAGATCAATAACGCAAAGTCGCCCTCTAAACGAGTTAAGAATTTGGGTCCCCACTCCTCATACGCATGCAGAAGAATCTGTTCAGGTTGCAACGAGTCAATGGGATATCCCTTACGCTTTAACACTTCTGCGAGTTCTATGTGATTGAGAAGATACCCATCAAGGGCGCAGTGCAAATTTCCTTTTTGGGAATGAGCAAGAGCTTTTCCACAGACCCCTATTTCTAAAGCTTTATTTTCGAAGAGGTCTTTGATTTCTCGTGCGGAAACGGGGACGCGATGCTCGACATAATCGAGCATTCGTCTTACTTTATGGGTGTTTTGATAGGCGTCAGGGTAGACGATCCCGGCCAAACTGTTCATGCTACTATCTGTATCACTTTATCGAAATATTCTCAATCAATCGGTGAGGAGATGGCTTCAGGGAACGGAAAAACGATATAACGATGTAACGATAAAACGATTTATTTATTTTTCATGCTTGCAATTATAACTAAAAAATAAAAAAATTAATCGTTCTATCGTTCTATCGTTCTATCGTTCTATCGTTCTATCGTTCTATCGTTCTATCGTTTCTCTATTCTCTCACCCTATCGTTACATCGTTTTGTCCCCGAAATAGGCCATCCCCAACAAAAATCTTGAAATAGTCGCTCGCGATGGTTACTCTCAAATCAAATAACATATAATTGGTACTGTTCATGATGATCCGGATCGCCCTAGCCACCCTATTTTTATTCACCGGCTCCCTGGCTGCAGCCTACCCGGGTAACTGCGATATGTCCCAAAAAATCTGCTTCGTCGATCTTACACAAACGAATGCCCCTTGGGCCAATTGCTGGAGCGTGGCAACGGATCTATCTTCCATGCTCGATGTGGGACTTAAAACTTCCCCGAATGAGGGACTCCATTCTGTTAGCCCCGAAAATGTCCATATCGACCTTCTAGAATATTCCACTTCACCTCTCGAGATCGCCCCTAAATCTGCAGTTTTTCCTGCAGATAGCTACCGCTGCCCCACACGTCTCCGTATCGTTGCACGCCTCAAAATCGTTTCCTGTACTGGAGAAATTGTTCACGAAGAAACCGTCTCTTCCAGTAGCATCCTCGATGACGACGGAAAACATTACGACTACTGCAAAATCCATCCACAAACTCTCAAATTTCCTTGCACGCCTCTAGCGAAGGTTCATGGAGACTTTATCCGCACGCTCCTTGCAAGGTTCGATCTCCTTCAACGGCAAAGGATGCTATAACCGATGCGTCAACAAAAGCCTTATTTTTTTGACGTTTTGGGGGCCTTCCTGTTCTATCTTTTGGCTCAGGTGCTTGTTGTTCCTTTTTTCTTTCAATTGCTGCATCTGACACGCACGGGAGGGGAGTGGACAGGGGGTGTCGATTGGATGCTAAGCGACCCTATACGCCCGTTGTTTTATGTGGCTCTTATTATTTTCACTGCCATTGCGATGGCCGTTTATGTGCTCATTGTCGATAGAGCGTCCCTTTCAGCGATTTGGGGGAAATATCCTCTCTCTTCATCCCACTTCCTTGTGATGTTTGGGGTCTGGTGTATCGCTTACCCTTTAGTTTTAGGGGTCAGCAATGGAACGCATTTGCTAATGGAACGGTGGGTAACTATTCCTGAAATGGATCAATCCGCTGTGGAGCAGGTTCGCCAGATGTTTGCTCACCCATTTCTTTATGCCATTACTGCTTTTGGAATTACGACGCTTGTTCCTATTGTCGAAGAGATTCTCTTTCGCGGCTACTTGCAGCAATGGTTAAAGCGGTATGTTTCGGTAACGTTAAGTGTTGTTGTGGCCTCTTTGATTTTTGCCTTTTTCCACTTCTCACTGCATCAGGGGTGGATGAATGTCGAATTGATTGCGGCGCTGTTCACGTTCTCTCTCTTTTTGGGGTATGTGAGGGAGAAATATCAATCTCTGAATGCTTCTATCTGCCTCCACGGGATCTTTAACGGAATTACTTTGGCGGTTATGACGGTGCAGGAGTTGCTGAAATGAAGACGATTCATTTTTTGATGCTGCTGCTAAGTTTTGCTTCTGCTTCTGCACAAGAGCTCCCGGTGGTTTCCGAAGAGGTTCCTTTTTCAAACAAAATCGAAGACAACCCGAACACTCAAGCGGTCATTCTCGATAACACCGATTTCGCTTTTGATCTTTTTCGCGTGCTGGATGCGGGTACGGAAGGGAATTTCCTGTTTTCCCCCTACGCCATTTCCGCGGCGATGGCAATGGTTTTTAATGGTGTCGATGGGGTCACGCAAACTCAAATGGTCAAGGGAATGCGCTTCAAATCGCGCCTTTGGTATATCAATGACGCTTTCAACTGGCTATCGGAGCGATATGCCTACCGTCCTCTAGAGACGGGTAGCGACATTCTATTGTCGATGTCCAATGCGCTGTGGATCCAACGAGGAATTGTTCTAAAGCCGGAATTCCAAGGGATGGTCGAAGCTTTTTACCTTTCTCCTGTCCGTTTTTCTAACTTTTCGCTCTACCCCGGAGTTGCCAGATCCGATATCAACACCTGGATTCGAGAGAGAACCAAAGGGCGAATTTCGCAGTTGTTCGAGCCCAAAGACTTGCCTAAAACAACGCGTATGATTTTGCTGAGCGTCACTTACCTCCGTGCAAAATGGGCCAATCAATTCGATCCGCGCGTGACGAGAGGAGTTCCCTTTTTTCCCTACCCAGGAAAAACAGTGATCGTTCCGACAATGGTCAAAACATCGGTTTTTTCCTATCTGGACAATCCCGATTTCTCCATGATCGAAATTCCCTACAGCACGCGCCGTTCGGGAGAAAAGAAACTGAGCATGCTGATCCTTTTACCAAAAGAAACTTTTGGTTTGAAAAAGGTGATGGAGAAATTTTCAGGGGAGACGCTTCAGACGATGTGGAATCTGATGACTCCTAAAAGAGTCATTTTGTCGCTCCCCAAATTCGCATTAAATGAAACGTATTCGATGAATGGAATGCTTTCGGGAGTGGGGATTGGTTCGTTGTTCGCTCCGGGAGCAAACCTCAGTCTCATGACTGACGATGCTTCCCTCTTTTTAGACACCCTCTATCATAGGGCGATGGTATCGAACGATGAAGCAGGTTCAGATGCGGGGACTCCCTACGAAGTCGCTCTGCCGCCTCTCAATTCAACCGCTTTGGCAAATCCGGCGCTTTTTACTGCCGATCACCCTTTTTTGATGATGATTGTCGACACAGACGCTCGCGCTGTCCTTTTTATGGGCAAAGTGGGCTTGCCAGCTGCTGGACAATAAATCCTTTCTGCACTATAATTTGAAAGTTAAGATGAGAATGTACAAGTGTCGATATCCGGCAAAGGTTTTCCTTTAATGACGTTAAAATTAAAATCTAGCGCCTTGTCCGATGTTGGATTGGTTAGACAAAACAACGAAGATGTCTGCGGTGAGCTGCCGGAGTGCCGATTTTATGTGATCGCCGACGGTATGGGCGGCCATCAAGCGGGCGAAGTCGCCGCCAAAACCGCCGTCGATACTCTCCTCCACATCGTCAAATCCGGAAATGCAAAACATATTTTTAATAGCCCCCTCGCAGATACATTCAACTTCCTAAAAAATGCCATCGAACTGGTTAATGCTGCTGTCTTTGAAAAGGGTAAAACCTCTGTTCAGTGGAAGGGGATGGGGACGACTCTCTGCTTCCTTTTTTTTCACGAACAAGGTCTCATCTACGGACATGTCGGCGACAGCCGCATCTACCGACTCCGCGACCATAAGCTAGAACAACTAACAAAAGACCACTCCCTCATTCGCGAGCTTGTCGAACATGGACAACTCTCCGAACGGCAAATCGGCGACTACTACATCTACAAAAATATCATCACTAAAGCGGTAGGCACGGAACCAAGCGTCGAACCGACGATGAAGATCGCCGAAATCCAACCTCACGACACCTACCTCCTCTGCACCGACGGCCTCACAGACCTTATCCCTGCCCCCGAAATCGAGTCTATCCTCAATTTTCACACCTCCCTTTCCGAGGCGTCTGCCACTCTTATCCAAGCCGCAAAAGTCCGCGGAGCTCATGACAATGTCTCAGTCTTACTTGTAAACGTGGAACATGATTAAACGGATCTATCTCGATAATAATGCCTCGACTCCGGTCGATCCTTCTGTTGCAGCTGCTCTTATGGAAGCTCTTTTGTGCTTTGGCAATGCCTCCAGTCTCCACGAAGAAGGCAGAGCGGCTAAAGCTATCCTCAATAAATCCAGAGCTTTAATCGCAGAAAAAATCGGCGCAAAACCTTCCGAAATTGTCTTCACCTCCTGCGGCACCGAATCGATGGAAACGTTGATCCTCGGAGCTTTCAAAGACGATTTCCGCGGTCATGTCATCTCCTCCACTGTCGAACACGCCTGCGTGCTAGAAACGCTTAAACGTTTAGAGGCTAAAGGCGTCGCTGTCAGCTATCTGAAGCCGGGAGCCTACGGAGCGATCACTCCGGAACAAGTGGAAAAAGAGATTCGCAAAGACACACGCCTAATAACGCTGATGGCTGCGAATAACGAGACCGGTGTTGTCACCCCCTACTCCGAGATCGCAACGTTAGCGCATCGTCATCGCATCCCCTTTGTCGTCGATGCTGTTTGCGCCTTCGGCAAAACTCCTTTTGCTATTGTGGAGGGGATCACCGGAGCCGGATTCAGCGCCCACAAATTCCACGCTCCCAAAGGAGTCGGCTTCTTCTACCTCCAATCTAAAGCTCCGTTTTCTCCACTTATTGTGGGCGGAGAACAAGAGCAAGGACGTCGAGGCGGATCTGTGGCAGTGCCATTGATAGCGGCGATGGCGAAAGCTGTAGAACTACTGACACCGCAATCGATGCAGGAAATGGAGCACTTGAGATGCCATTTTGAGGCGCTTGTTTTCGATGCCCTTCCCGATGCCGAAGTCAATGGCACAGGCCCCAGAATCGGCAACACCAGCAATTTGTACTTTCCAGGTGTGGAAGGGGAGATGCTGCTACAAAAACTAGACCTTGCAGGCGTTGCCTGCAGCCACGGTTCGGCTTGCTCTTCCGGAGCACTAGAGCCATCGAAAGTACTGCTTGGAATGGGCTATTCCAAAGAGCGCGCAAGCTCATCTCTACGGTTCTCTTTGAGCAGAATGAACACTAAAGAAGAGATTGAAGAAGCTGTTAAACGGATTGTTGTTGCAGTGAAAGCTCTTCAGTAACGAGCTCGAGAATCTTTTTCTTCGCTTCCGTAATCGAACATTTTAACGTCGCTCCGGCAGCTTTGCTGTGACCTCCGCCGCCTAGCTTACGGATCAGTTTTCCGATATCTAAATTTGTTTTCGAACGCATCGACACACGAATTGTCCCGTTGGCAAGCTCGCGTAAAAGCGCAAAACACTCCACCTCTTCGATCCATTTGTTGAATTCGTGGATGTAGTCGAGGTCGATATGCTCCAAATCAAGAGGGTTAATCCCATCTAACAGGCAATCTTCTTGACGAATTTCCTGGATGAGCACGCGGTCGTCGAGATAGGTTTCCATCCGCTGCAATGCCTGAGCAAACAGCCTCACCTGAGACATAGGGACGTGCTGGTAGATGCGTGCGTAAGTTTGATCCGGGTCCACACCCAGCTTCATGCATTCGTCTGCAATTTTGTGAGCTTTACGGTTTGTGGAGGAGTAAGAGAACCGACCGGTGTCACACATGATACTGCTATAGATGCCCGTAGCAGATTCAAAGTTTAAATCGTGGCCACACTCTTTGATTAAAGTGTACACCATAGCGCCCACAGAGCACGCTTTAGAGTCGATCGCGTTGAAGCGGGTGAAGGGGGTTGTCACTTCGTGATGGTCGATGCAGCAGATAGCTTTGAAAGGAAGGTCGGCCAGTCGGCCGATCCGCTCTTTTCTGTGCGTGTCTAAAACGATTAACACTTCCGCTTCAGGAGGTAGCAAGGGGTTGTAGGAGGAGAAGAGGGCATGGAAGTCTAGGAACTTAAACTTGTCCGATATAGGGCTGTCGCAGACGAATTGAACCCTCTTTCCCATTTGGAGCAGCAGTTCCACCATAGCCGCAGCGGCGCCTATCCCATCCCCGTCAGGATTGACGTGGGTGGTGATGGTGAAGCTATGGTGATTGTTGATCAGCCGCTTAATGTCTCGCCACATACCTACTTCTTATTGTTGGCGGGGCTACTGTACTGCCCCCATGGAATATTCCGGAACTTTTTCCGCACTCGGTTTTTTATCTAAAAACTGTACTTTTTCTGCCGCAACGCGCAGTTTGCAGCGCTTTTCTCCATCCTTCGCGTGCCATACGTCTAGTTGCAGGCGGCCTTCTACGAGGACAGAAGAGGAGCAATCTAAAATTTGGGTGCACATCTCTGCTTGCTTTCCCCAAACAACGACATCAACAAAACACACTTCTTGCTGTTTTTCTCCATCAAGGGTGACAAATTCGCGGTTCAGCGCTACGAGTAAGTCTGTGACAGCGATGCCGTTCGGTGTGCGACGCAGTTCAGGTTTTCTAGTCAGTCGTCCGGCAATGATGACTTTGTTTAGTGTTGCCATTGATTCCTCTCTAAAGTTATGTGAATGGACCTATTTTTCTATTTGCGGTCCTTGGGAACACAATATCAAAATATTTATATTAATCAAGAGGGAAAGAAGAAATTTTTTGATTTTCTTGGAGGAAGATTCCTATCGCCATGGACAACAACAGGTTAAAGGAGAGTGGTCTTTCTGTGGATTTGCGAGGTAGCCAGACCGTCCTGGTCTGGTCATTGAACGATTTTGAAACCCTCGCGAATGTGCGAATCCACTGAGATACCAGGTCGAGGACGACCTGGCTACCTTGGAGTGTGCTCTAGATGCGGGGTGGCCAGGTCGTCCTCGACCTGGTCATTGAACATTGCA
>CAMFKA010000071.1 GCA_945957185.1 uncultured Chlamydiaceae bacterium
AAACGGTGTTAATTTGATCGAGGTTAATCACTTGGTACTCTGTACGGAATTCCGCATTGTTGAAACCGCGAATAGGCAATTTCATGAATGTACGGAATTGACCCCCTTCGTAACCAGCGCGAGAAACGCAGCCGGAGCGAGCGCCTCTCCCCTTTTGACCGCGACCGCAAGTTTTACCGAGTCCGGAACCTTGTCCGCGACCGACGCGTTTGCTTCGTGGGTCTGGGCGTGTCCAGTTAAAAAGGTCGTCCATGCGTGTCACGAAAAATTCAGGTCCGAGGGTGATAACGTCCATCTCTTCTGATTCGTTAGTCATTATGCACCTCTCATAGTTGCAATTTTTTCACGTGTTTTGAGTTGTGAAAGAGCTTTGATGGTAGCGAGTACGAGGTTAATCGGGTTCGCGCTTCCCAGGCTTTTCGCAACGACGTCGGTGTATCCGGCAGCTTCCAAGATAATTCGTGGTTTGGATCCTGCTTTAACCCCTGTACCTACAGGTGCCGGCTTTAAAAGTAAGCGAGCGCCATCGGAGTGCATAAACACTTCGTGTGGTACAGTAGTGCCTTCTTTAGGATATTGTTTCATATCTTTGCGCGCAGCTTCGCCACCCTTGCGGATTGCGTCGGTAAGTTCGTTCGCTTTTGCGAAGCCGATACCGACGGAGCCGTTGCTATCGTGCACAAGGATCAGAGCGGAAAAGCTAAATTTTCTTCCCCCTTTAACCACTTTGGAGCAACGATTGATATGAAGTACCTTTTCGGTGATATCGCTATGCACCTTCTCTTTTTTTGAGCCTTCGCCCTTTTCTCTTTTAGAGCCTTCGGTTTGTTTTGCCATGTTGATTTCTCTTATGTTATCATGGATCTCGGGGTTAGAAACGCAAGCCGCCGGCGCGCGCTTCGTCAGCAAAAGATGCCAGAGTTCCGTGGTACTTAAAAGGACCACGGTCAAAAACTACCTCGGAGATTCCATTATTTTTGGCGATCGTTGCAATTTCACGGCCTAACTCTTTCGCAGAATTAACATTTCTGTGATTGAATTCGGTTGTACGATATTTCTTGGAGTTGGTGGAAACAGTTCCGCCGATTGTCACTCCGAGATCATCATTAATCAGTTGGGCCATGATGTGTTTATTAGTTTTCACAACACAAAGACGCGGCTTTGTCGCAGTTCCGTGTATGTTTTTACGGACGCGTTGCGCGCGTTTTTTCTTTAAAATGTGAGTTGTTGTCACTGTATTTGTCATATTCACCTTAACGAATAGTGGGCGCAGCTAAGCGCACGATTATTTCTTAGCGGCAGCCTTACCCGCTTTCTTACGTACATACTCTCCAACGTAACGGATTCCCTTCCCTTGGTAAGGTTCTGGGGGTCTTTTTGAGCGAACGATCGCGCAAAACTGTCCGACGAGTTGGTTGTCTGTTCCGGAGACGCTGATGACTGTGTTGTTCGCGACAGCGACTTGCAATCCTTGTGGGATGGCGAGTTTTGTCGGGTGGGAGACCCCGATTTGTAGATCGAGGTTTTGTCCCTGAACAACGGCTCTGTATCCGACACCGAACATTTCCAGTTGTTTCGTGAAGCCTTTTGTCACACCAATGATCATGTTGTCGATCAGCGTTCTGAATAGGCCATGGAAGTTTCCTTTGTCAGCGTGGTCTGCATGAAGGGACACGTTGAGGTGGTCTCCTTCTTTTGTGACGACGACGGCAGGGACTAAATCGCGCTGTAAAGAACCTTTGGGTCCTTTAACAACGATTCTTTCTGAAGTAATTTGAACGTCCACTCCTGCAGGTACTGGAATTGGAAGTTTACCTTTACGTGACATGATTCTGCTCCTTTATCAACGTCATTACCATACTAAGCAAAGAAGTTCTCCGCCAATCTGACGCTTTCTTGCTTCTGGGCCTGCCAACACACCTTGGGATGTGGATAGGATAGACAAGCCTAATCCGCCGTAGTATGTTGGGATTTCGGTAACGCCAACATAACGTCTGAGTCCTGGTTTAGAAACTCTCTTGATGCCTTGGATGACGGATTTGCGTCCTCCGACATATTTCAAGAAAATTCTAATTGTTCCGCGTTGATTTGTATCCATTTTTACGAGGTAGTCTTCAACGAGGCCTTGAGTTTTCAAAATTTCTACGATGCTCAGTTTAACTTTGCTCCAGGTAACATCGACGAAGCGATGTTCAGCCTTAATCGCATTGCGAATCATCGTGAGAAAATCTGCGATTGGATCGCTACTAGCCATGAGTTTACTCCTTTCTCTTAAGCGGTGACCGCGACGGGTAAGTTTTTAAATGGGCAGCCGAGCAACCGAAGTAATTCGATGCATTCTTCATCGGATTTAGCTGACGTCACGAAAGTGATGTTCATCCCTTGAGTCTTTTTCACTTGGTCGAGGTTGACTTCAGGGAACACTTGTTGGTCGTTAAGTCCGAGGCTATAGTTTCCTTTGCCATCCCCTTTTGTGTTAAAGCCACGGAAGTCTGGGATGCGAGGGGCTACGATATTAATAAAGCGGTCGAGGAATTCGTACATACGGATGCCTCGGAGTGTCACTTTAGCACCGGAGGTCTGGCCTTCGCGGAGTTTAAAGTTAGACACGGCTTTGCGAGCCTTTGTGATGATAGGCTTTTGTCCTGAGAGAACACCAAGTTCTTCAACACACGCTTGCAAAGCGTTTTTGTCTTTAGAAGCCTCAGCGAGTCCCATGCTGATGACGATTTTGTCAAGAGAAGGGATTTGCATGATGTTTTGGTAACCGAACTTCTTATGGAGTTCTGGTTTTACCACTTCTAGATATCGTTTTTTTAGTCTAGACATTTCTTTCAACTCTAATAGTTGTGATTATTACTTTACTGAGCGGTAAACGACGTCATTTTGACCATCGTTATAATAGAGCTCACGTTTACCTTCAGCATTTGTTCGTACACGAACTTTCACTGGCTTTTGTTCGTCAATGCATAATCTTACGTTAGAGAGAGCAATCGGTCTTTCGATTTCCAGGATTTGGCCGGGGGCGTTCTGGGTTCTCTTTACGTGTTTTTTGCAAATGTTAACACCTTGGATGGTGACTCTTGAATCTGAACGAGACAAGACTGTACCAATTTGTCCACGGTAGTTCCCGCTGGTGACAAATACTTTGTCGCCTTTGCGGATAAATTTATTATGTTTTTCTTTTGTATCTTTCATGTTGCCTCGGAATTATATCACTTCGGGAGCCAATGATGCGATTTTCAAGAAACCGCGATCACGAACTTCACGAGCAACGGGTCCTAGGATACGAGTACCTCTAGGGTTAAGTTTATCGTCAATCAGCGCACAGCTGTTGGTATCGAAACGCAGTTTGCTACCATCGCCGCGACGGATGTAGTACTTTTGTCGCACGATAACCGCTTTTACGACGTCCCCTTTTTTGACGCTTCCATCTGGTGCTGCTTCTTTTACGGAGCAGACGATGACATCACCGACGTAGGCATAGCGACGACGGGAGCCTTTAAGGACTTTAATGACCTTCACCCGTTTAGCGCCTGTATTGTCAGCGACTAGAAGCTCGCTTTCTTGTTGTAACATACGATTAGGTCTCCGATTCTTTATCGCCGCATCGGTTGGGATGCGGTGTATTTCTACTCCTGAATCACGTAAGCGATGCAGGGAAATTAATATTTTTGGTCTGAGCAACTGGTTAGAGTTGCCCAGTGTATTAAGCTACAACCAGCCAGCGCTTCAATTTGGAGAGCGGTCTAGTTTCCATAACTTCTACGACGTCTCCGATTTGGAGAGGGCGGAGTTCGTTATGCGCGTAGAGCTTTTGTCTGCGTGTGATCACTTTACCGTACTGTGGGTGGCGGTAAGTTGTTTCCACTTTTACAACGACTGTTTTGTCCATTTTATTGGAGATTACAGTTCCTTTTTTCGTTTTACGAGAAGGTCTTGTCTCTGTCGTCATAATTATACTCCGCTCGTTTGTTTTGCGGATTGCTTTTCGTTGAGGACAGTCAGCAATCTTGCAATGTCTTTTCTTGTTTGGCGCACGAGGTGGGGTTTATCCAACTTATGGGCTGTTTTAAAAGTATTGATCAGGTCGAAAAGAGCGCGGCGTTTCTCGGCGACGAGGGCTTTAAGCTCTTCTACAGATTGATCTCTAAGGTCTTGTGCTTTCAACATAGCGGTTATCCTTAAACTTGTTCAACGCGTTCTACGAAGCGTGTTTTTAATCCGATCTTTGCGGCCGCTCTTCGTAGAGCGTTTTGTGCGAGATCTCTAGAAACGTTAGCCACTTCAAAGAGGATACGTCCTGGTCGAACTACGGCGACCCAGTGATCGAGACCGCCCTTCCCTTTACCCATACGAACCTCTGCAGGTTTTTTTGTAATCGGTTTATCGGGGAAGATTCGGATCCATACTTTACCGCGACGTTGGAAGTAGCGGTTGATGGATACGCGCATCGATTCGATTTGTTTGTTGGTGATCCAGCCCCTTTCTAGGACTTGGATTCCGTATTCGCCGAAGTGAACAAATGTGGCGCCTTTGCTGATACCAGAGAAGCTGCCTTTTTGCATTTTTCGGTGTTTAGTTCTTTTGGGCATTAGGGCCATAATTATGCTCCCTCCTTGCTTGTGTGGACATCATCACCGCGGTAGATCCACACTTTTACTCCGATGCTTCCGTAAGTTGTTTCGGCTCTGCCGTGAGCGTAGTCGATATCGGCACGGAGTGTATGGAGAGGAGTGCTCCCCTCTTTGTACCACTCGGTACGTGCGATTTCGGCGCCGCCGAGGCGTCCGGAGCATTGGACTTTAATTCCGAGCGCGCCAGCGTCTGTCGAGGATTGCATCGCTTTTTTCATGGCTCTGCGGAAGGGGATCCTTCTTTCGAGTTGTTTTGCGATACCATCGGCAACGACTTTAGCGTCGAGGTCGGGTCTTTTAATTTCTTCTACTTCAACCCACACTTCTTTCCCTGTCAATTTGGACAGTTCGGCTTTGAGGTTGTCGATTTCTGCGCCTTTTTTCCCGATAACAGTACCTGGGCGTGCGGTGCAGATAGTCACTTCCACTTTTTCGCTCATGCGGCGGATTTTAATTTGCGAAGTGCCTTGGCAAATTGTTTTCTTCATGAGTGTGTCACGAATGAGTTGGTCTTCGATAAGAAGGGGTCCGAACTCTTTTTTATTCGCGAACCACTTGGAGCGCCAGTTGCGGTTACGGATGAGGCGCAGTCCTACTGGATTTGCTTTTTGTCCCATTGATTACTCCTTGGCTTCGCCGACGATCACTGTGAAGTGACTGGTTCTTTTTATAATAGGGTGACGTCCCCCTTTATTTTTCGGCTTGGCGCGTTTAAGTCTTGGGCCTTCATCCACGCGCACTTCGACTACTTTCAGGTTTTCGCGGCGCGCATCGAATTGTGTTTCTGCGTTCGCGATAGCGCTATCCAACGTCTTTTTCAAGAGGCGTCCGCCTTTTAGGCTGCTAAAAGCGAGTTGGACGCCCGCAGTCAGCACGGGAAGCCCCCGTATAAGTCCAGCAGCGAGTCTAGCTTTTCTTGGGCTAATTCTCACGTACTTTGTAATTGCAATTGCTTCATTCATTTTTAGGAACCTTTATTTTTTTACGGGGTGTCCCTTGAATTGTCTTGTGGGAGAGAATTCGCCGAGTCTGTGACCGATCATATTTTCGGTGACGAATACGGAGAGGAATTTTTTCCCATTATGCACTTCAAAAGTGTGTCCGATCATATCTGGAATGATCATCGAGCGTCGGGACCAAGTTTTAATCGGTTTTTTTGTTGAGGCACTATTTTGATCCACTACTTTTTTGAGTAGGTGATGGTCAACAAATGGCCCTTTTTTTAGTGATCTTGCCATAGTTATTTCTTCCTTCGATCCTTGACGATGAACTTATTAGATTTCTTTTTGGACCTTGTACGGAGTCCTCTAGTAAACTGAGCCCATGGGGTTTGAGGGATATTACCCTTGTTTTTCCCCTCTCCTCCCCCGTGTGGGTGGTCGACAGGGTTCATGGCGGTACCGCGGACAGTAGGTCTGATCCCTTTCCAGCGATTTCTTCCTGCTTTTCCTTCGACACGTAGGTTGTGTTCGGAGTTAGAGACAGTACCGAAAGTTGCTTTGCAGGTTTCGTTTACTTGGCGAACTTCACCTGAAGGCATACGGAGTGTTGCGTAGCCGCCACTGCGAGCCATTAACTGAGCAAACTGTCCTGCGGAGCGGACGAGTTGAGCGCCGCGGCCTGGAACGAGTTCGATGTTATGGACGGTGGATCCGACTGGCATGTGTTTAAGTTGCATGCAGCATCCGACGCTGAAGGGTGGTTCAGCTGAGGTTTTTACAGTGTCGCCCTTTTTGAGTCCGTGAGGAGCGATGATGTAACGTTTTTCTCCGTCTGCGTAGTTAAGCAGAGCGATGTAAGCGGAACGGTTAGGATCATACTCGATCGAAGCGACTTTTGCAGGGATATTTTCTTTATCTCTTTTGAAGTCGATAACGCGGTAGTGACGCTTGTGTCCTCCCCCTTTATGACGGCATGTGATATGGCCCATGTTATTGCGGCCGTTCGTGCGTTTTTTCGTCAGAAGTAACGATTTAGTAGGTTTTACGGTTGCACGAGTTGTATCATTAGCACGTGTCAGTGTTTCGTTCATCGGAAGGATCAACTGACGTGTTCCGGGAGTTCTGGGTCTGAATTTTTTTAACATTTTACAATTGCCTCAATTCTTGACGCTTAATATTACTGACTTAAATGTCATCGAGAGTGTCCCCTTTCTGGAGGGTCACGATGGCTTTTTTGAAGTCAGACGTTCTTCCGGATCTGCCGCGTACACGTCGCGCTTTTCCTTTTACGTTGATTGTGTTAACGGAAACGACTTTAACGTTTCTGTCAGCATAGATCATTTCTACTGCTTTGGAGATTTGAGGTTTTGTTGCCTTTGTGTCTACGATAAATACGTATTTAGGCAGTTCAAATCTTTGTACGCAGCGGTTGCTCGTCGCATTTTGCAAACCTTGCAACATCGAGGCTTTCTCTGTGATGTGGCGATGTTTTACAACATTATAAGGATTTTGTTTTGTCATGGAATCATCTATCCTTGTTCTTCTGTTAGAGCAACCAATCGGAAATTTCTTTTAGGGCCGCTTCCGTCAGTACGAGTTCACCTGCGACGAGGACGTCGTAGCCGTTAATATTCTTAGCGAGAGAGAACTCTGTTTTAGGAATATTACGGAGGCTGAGGATGAAGTTATCGTATTGTGTTGTTTGCACGCTGACGTGGTGTGGTGTTCCGTCAACGCCGATATCGACGTAGTTGCCTTCGCCGAGGAAGAGTGTTCTTCCGGAGATACCGGTGTTAGCGAGGAAGCTAGCGACCACTTTTGTTTTAGGAGCATCGAGAGAGTAATTCTCAACGATTTTCACTTTATTCGTTCTGATTTTTTCGCCGAGCAGGCATCGGATGGCAGCCAATCTTTCTTTACGATTGATGCGGACATGCTGATCGAATTTAGGTCTTGGCGAATGAACGCGGCCTCCCCCTTTGTACTGGGGAGCTGCTAAGGAACCTTGACGTGCTCTACCGCCACCTTTTTGAGGGTGGGGCTTCTTCGTGCTATGGCAGACTTCAGCGCGAGTTTTGGTGTTAGCTGACCACTGTCTTGCGTTAGCGCGCAGTGCAACGATGTAATCCTTGATCAATTGGCCATTAACTTCTGCATTTGCGAGGGAATCGCTCACTTCGACGCTACCAATTTCTTGACCGTTGAGATTGTATTTTTTTAATGTTGCCACGGGTAAATTCTCCAATGGATTATTGTCTTAACGCAGAGCGTCTATTTTTTCTTTTTCGCTTCAGTTTTTTTAACTGCTTTCGAGACTGTAACCAGAGCGTTTCTGGATCCTGGTACGGCGCCTTCGACGACGAGCAGGTTATTGTTAGCATCGATTTTAACGACGCGCAGATTTTGTACAGTCTTCTTTTCTAGACCCATGTGGCTAGCACGAGGACCGTTGGGGAGGCAGCGACCTGGGGTGCTTCTCATACCAGTGGAACCGGCGTGTCTATGGAATCCAGAGCCGTGGGCTGCGGGGCCTCCGGCAAAGTTATATTTTTTCATGACCCCTTGGTATCCTTTACCTTTGGAAGTCGCGCTGACGTCGACAAAGGTGATATCTTGGAGTTCAGCAACGGAGAATTCTTGACCTACGCTGAAGGCGTCAGTATTTTCGACGCGAGTTTCTGCAAGGTATCGTCTTGGAGCGACTCCGGACTTTTTAAAGTGTCCGAGGAGAGGCTTGCCTGTCCGTTTTGCTAACGTTTTTTCGTTTTTTACTTGGACAATTTCAAATCCGCTTTGTACCGCAGAGTAGCCGTCTTTTTCGATCGTCTTGATTTGGGTGACGACGTTTGGTTCTACTTCGATTACGGTGCAGACGATCACTTTACCGGTGTCGTCAAACAGCTTTGTCATGCCACGCTTTTTGCCCATTAATTTTAGCGCCATATGATCAATCCTTAAAACAAGTTAATGGCTAACAAGTTAGCTAACAATCCAATTTGTGTCAAACTCTATTTAGTCCTATAAAGAGGTCTTCGGTAAGTCGAAGATCAATCCTTGCGCTGTGGTGACAAGTTGCGTATGAAATACGTCCTTATCAGATGCCACAAGGGACTTGATGTTTGAAGCATTTCTGCCACTTCATCAATGTCAAGACTATATCAAAGTTCTTCAATTTTCGCAAACGATTTTTTTGTCGTTTTGGTTTTTCGTGGTTTTCGAGGTTTTTTCTCGGGTTTCCGCGTAACGTTTTTATCGACTGATTCAGTCTCTGGTGGTGGTATGAAGGGCTCGTAAGTAACGGATACAAGCCCGAGGAACATCACACAAAAAATGAGAACAGTTGCCCATTCATGCCGGGCCAGCTTAATTTCTTCAGGCACTAATCCGAATCTGCATCAGACGTACTCGGTGTGCTATGATTCGAACCACTCTTAAGTGCATCATCAGCTCTGCTTAAGTCAGATGCCGAGTTCAACACTAGAGGCAAAGGTTCCTCATCTTGCTGAAGCCAAACACCATTGCTGTGCGGGTCAAATATCGATGAATCACTTGTTGCGCGAACATTAAAAGTTTGATCAGTTACACCTTCATCTGAACTTCCATATACATCCGTCAAACCATCAGTTAGATTAGATGGCTGAGGATGACTTGAACTGCTAGGAGTGCTGCTTGGTTGAGGTTTCATGAAATCTGCAAGCAATTTTGCTGCAGGAATTTCCTTAATTCCGGCACCGGCCAACATTTTTCGAGCTTGTTCATCTTTTTTGTCTTGACGGATGCACCAGAACGTGAATATTCCGGAAACAAACAAGACAGTTGTAAAAGCACCCAAGATAACAGGGTTAGCCAAAATTCCAAATGGGATACCGCAAACAAACGAAATCACTGTCGTTTTGGAATACTCTTTCCAAAGCCCGCGAGTTGCCTTTGCTTGATCCAGACGTCCATATCGCTCTTTAGCTTTGCATCGCAGTTTTTGAGCTTCAATAAAATCATCGCTAACATAGAAACTACTACGACAAACAGCGACTATCAATCTATTTACACTGTCCTCGGTAACTGTATTGTTATCAT
>CAMFKA010000072.1 GCA_945957185.1 uncultured Chlamydiaceae bacterium
ATTCTTTTATAAAAGAAAAAAACTCCGCGTCCCTGCGTCCCCGCGTCTCCGCGTTATCCTGCTCCTCTCATTCGATGTTAATTATTAATGGCATAAGAAAGGCTCATCCAAAAACAAGATCACAACCGTAGAGAAGTCCCCGGCTTAAGAGTGTCGGATTGGAGACGATTTTGCTTTTTGATTTTTTCCACATCCACGCGAAACCTTCGAGATATTTTCCACAAATTATCCCCTTCCTGCACGATGTAGGTGGACTCTTTGAAGGCAATATCCACCGGTTTATCCGAACTTAGCTTCTTCGCTGCCGCCAAGACAGCATCGGTGCGAGGGCTTGCTAACAACCGCGTACGAAGAAGCTCGACGTGGGAGTTTTTTTCCTCCAACAAATTCAACAGCATCAGCAGGTGGGCATCATCCAAACGGAAGGCAACATAATTGCCATCCGATTTTAGAAGCGTGTTTGCTGCTGTTTTTGACTTCTTCTCCAACAATTTTAACAAAAACTGTTGCCTGATGGACGCTCCGGTCTCTTTTCGCTGAGCCAACTCATCAATTAATTTCCAATCCGCCTCCAACACCAATTGTAATATCTCGTCGCTTCCCAATTGGTGCTCCCCTTGCATCAAGCGTGTGATAAAACGGTGCTCCGCTGTCATACTAAAGGCTTGCAGCAAACTCGGATCGTACGGCAAAGACTGCTTACGCAGAGTCAAATAAAGCCCTTGCGCATGTTGAGGCCATTTTTCGGTCTGCAGAAAAAATCGAATCCGCTCAAAATCTTGATCGCTCATCCCCGGAAAGACTTTTACTGTCAGGTAGCTGCCATTTTGCCGTTTGCCGATGACCAGAGAACGCACTTCGGATGTGCGGCCGATGGCGCGCTCCAGATCGAGGGAGTGAAAATTCACTAAACTCGCCAAAGCCAGATCTCGAACGGTGTAGCCGTTTTCGATCAGGGTGACATCGTGCAGCTTTTGTATCAGCGTTTCGTAAGGGAGCAGTCGAAATTGACGGAGGATTTCGCCGTTCGTTCTTTCGTATGTCGCAGGGATCTCGATGGTGCTGACAGGTCTGTCGATATGAATTTTGGGTGCAGAGAAAACAAGATACAAGAGGGCAAAAAGAAGCGCGACATTAAGTGCTCCGCTGACCATTAAGCTAATCGTCAACCGTCGAAACTGCTTTATCGTCTGCTCTTTATGCCTCATCAATCATTGCGTAGTGTTTAAGCGTGTTTTTAAATCGGTTAATTCGTCGGAAATCCCTTTAGGGAGGTGATCGCCAAAGATCTTGTAGTAGTTCGAAAGCTCATCGGAATCTTTCTTCCACTCTTTTGTATCGATAGCGAATAGCTCTTCGATATCACTAGGAGAAAGATTCAGTCCTGTCAAATCCAGAGACTCGGGAACATTGCCGATAGCAGTTTTGTGGGCATTATCATTTCCGGACGCCCGTTCAAAAATCCATTTTAAGACGCGTGAGTTTTCTCCAAATCCCGGCCACAGCCATTTTCCCTCTTTATTTTTGCGGAACCAGTTGACATAGTAGATACGGGGAAGTTTTTTAGGATCGTGCGCAGCGCCTAACGTCAGCCAATGCTGAAAGTAGTCTCCCATGTTGTACCCGCAGAACGGAAGCATCGCAAAAGGGTCGTGACGCAGCTTACCCACTTCCCCTGTCGCTGCTGCTGTCGTTTCGGAAGAAACGCTGGTCCCTAAAAAGGTTCCATGTTGCCACGAGAACGATTCGCAAACTAGAGGGACAGTAGAAGAGCGTCGACCACCAAAAAGGATAGCGCTGATGGGAACTCCCGCAGGATCTTCCCATGCCGGATCAATCACAGGACATTGCCCTGCAGGGGCAGTAAATCTTGCATTAGGATGTGCGGCCTTCTCCTTGGATTCGGGAGTCCAATCCCTTCCGCGCCAATCGATGACGTGATTGGGAGGAGTCTCTGTCATTCCTTCCCACCACACATCTCCATCGTCTGTCAGGGCGACGTTTGTGAAGATGGTATTTTTCTCCATCGATCGCATCGCATTGGGATTGGAGGTCATCGAAGTGCCGGGAGCAACGCCAAAGAATCCCGCTTCGGGATTGATTGCGTAGAGGCGGCCATCTTTTCCGAACTTCATCCATGCGATATCATCGCCGACAGTCTCCACTTTCCACCCGGGCAAAGAGGGCGTCAGCATCGCTAAATTGGTTTTTCCGCAAGCACTTGGAAATGCAGCGGTGATGTACCGTTTTTCCCCTTTGGGGCTTGTAAGACCCAATATAAGCATATGTTCCGCGAGCCACCCTTCATCTCGCGCCATCGCCGAGGCGATGCGGAGGGCGAAGCATTTCTTCCCTAAAAGGGCATTTCCGCCGTATCCGCTGCCGTAGGACCAGATTTCTCGCGCTTCGGGGAACTGTACAATATATTTGTCTTTGTTATTGCAGGGCCAGGAGACATCTTTTTGACCTGCTGCTAATGGCATCCCGACAGAATGGAGGCAAGGGACAAAGTCACCATCCCCCAACACATCTAAAACAGCTTTTCCCATCCGTGTCATGATTTTCATGCTGCAGACAACGTAAGGGGAATCGGTGATTTCCACGCCGATGTGAGCGATATCTGAACCGAGCGGTCCCATGCTGAAAGGGATCACGTACATGGTACGTCCCTTCATACAGCCTGAAAATAACCCTCGCAGCTTTTTTTTCATCTCTACCGGCTCGCGCCAATTGTTAGTCGGGCCTGCGTCCTCTTTCTTTTGCGAGCAAATGAAAGTGCAATCTTCGACGCGAGCGACATCATCAGGGCTAGAGCGCGCTAAAAAGCTGTTGGGACGTTTTTTTGGGTTAAGGCGAATAAAAGTGCCATCTTTGACAAGTTTTTCGCAAAGCCCCTGATACTCCTCTTCACTACCATCACAGATATGAACCGCATCGGGTTGACACAAGGTTTCCATTTCCGTTATCCATTCGCGAAGCCTATGATTTTTCAAGGCAGAAGGGTTCGGTGAACGAGAGGAATCAGTCATATTCAAGGCTCCTATAGCGAACGGCGTCGCTGCAATTTATCTAAGTATTCTAACGCTTTTCCGGTTCCAAGGCACACTGCCAGCAAAGGATTTGCCGGAATTGTCGCCGGAATACCGGTTTCTTTAACAAGTGCTTTATCGAGACCCTTGATCAAAGCTCCACCGCCCGCCAATACCATTCCGCGTTCGATCAGGTCGGCAGCGAGTTCTGGAGGACATTTTTCGAGGATCACTTTAACATCTTCGATGATCTGTTGGAAAGGCTCGACAAGGCATTCGCGAATCTCGACGGAATTGATCCGTTTTTTCACAGGTAATCCTGTCACTTGGTCGCGACCGCTCACTTCCATTTCCAGTTCGCCATCGCCCAATGGGTACGCAGAACCGATTGTCATTTTGATCTCTTCCGCAGTACGAGGACCGATCATCAAGTTGTAAGTGCGGCGCATGTAGTTGATGATGCATTCGTCGAGTTCATCGCCCGCAACGCGTAGGGAACGTGATTCCACGATTCCGCCGAGAGAGATGATCGCGATTTCTGTTGTACCGCCGCCGATATCGATGATCATGTTTGCGTAGGGTTCGTGGACGGGTAGATCGACACCGATAGCAGCAGCCATAGGTTCTTCGATCAGGATCACCTCTTGAGCACCCGCGTGGAGAGCAGAGTCTTCGACAGCGCGTTTCTCTACCCCTGTGATTCCTGAGGGAACAGCGATAAGGATTTTAGGACGGAATAAGCTTCTAGCAGGAGTGACGCGTTGGATAAGAGCCTTTAGCATCCCTTCGGCGATTTCGAAGTCCGCGATGACACCGTCTTTCATAGGGCGGACAGCGTGGATTTTTCGAGGAGTTTTCCCCAACATATCTTTCGCTTTACGGCCGACAGCCAAAACTTCTTTGGTTTCGGAGTCGACAGCGACGACGGAAGGTTCGGCGAGGACAATTCCTTTCCCACGGACGAATACCAGGGTGTTTGCCGTTCCCAGGTCGATCCCGATATCATTAGAAAAGACACCTCTGAAGTTTGTAAGGCGACTAAAAGTGGTTTTTGCAGAGTCTTTTAAAGACTGTACGAATTTAAACTTATTGGACATCTATTCCTCATTTAGGTTTGAAGCAGTTCAAGTACCTCTTCCCATGTTAATTTTGCAATTGCCTCGTCATCGCAACCGACGATTTTATTTTCCAACCCTTTCTTTCTCTCTTGAAGCTCGACGATTTTCACTTCTATCGTATCCAGCGTCACCAGCTTATAGGAAGAAACGGAGTTTTTCTGACCTAGGCGGTGGACGCGGTCGGTCGCTTGATTTTCGACTGCCGGGTTCCACCACATATCGTAGTGGATGACAGTATCGGCTCCAACCAGGTTTAAGCCTGCCCCTCCCGCTTTTAGAGATACAAGAAAAACCGGAATCTCAGCATTATTATTGAATTCGTTTACAATTTCCAGTCGATTTTTACTTGTTCCATCCAAATACTGGAACCGTATCCCCAACTTTTGAAGGTCATCGCGCATGATATTCAACATCTTAGTGTATTGGCTGAAGATGACGGTTTTGTGTCCTCCGCCAATCAACGATTGCAGCAATTCCATTAACATGTCGTATTTTGCTGAATCCCCCATTTCCGGATTTTCTTTTGCGAAGATTGCCGGGTGGCAGCAAATTTGCTTCAACCGCGTCAATGTCGCTAAAACGTGAATTTGTACCTTGTCGAAGCCTTCTTTTTTCACCAGTTTCGACAGCTCTTCCCTTGCCGATTTGGCGTAAGATTGATACAGCTCCTTCTGCACCTGTGTCAGGTGGCAATGGTAGACAATTTCCGAAACCGGAGGCAACTCTTGCAACACATCGCGTTTCATCCTGCGGAGAATGAAAGGAGCCACTTTTTTGCGCAATCCTTCCAAATTGCCCCCCTGGGACTGCCCCGGCAGGCGGACATACTTCTCCACAAAGCGGTCGTACGAGCTCAATAACCCCGGCATTAAATAGTCGAAAAGGCTCCACAACTCTTCCAAAGAGTTTTCGATAGGCGTTCCCGTCAAAATCAGGCGATGAGCAGCTTGAATCATCTTCACCGATTTGGCATTGCGGGTGCCGCGGTTTTTGATGTGTTGCGCTTCGTCCAAAATCGCATAGGCGAAAGGGACGGTGCGGTAAAATTCGATATCCTTCTGTAGAAGACTGTAAGAAGTGATCACAACATCGTACTTCTTCAAATCGCTCTGCAGTTTCTTTCTTTGTGCCGGCGTTCCGTCTACGGGAAGAACTTTCAATTGAGGATTAAACTTGTTGATCTCTTCCTTCCAGTTGTACACAAGGGACGTTGGGCAGACCACAATGGAGAGTTGCCCTTTTTGGCGATGGTGATTTTGCGTGAGGGCAATAATCGCCTGCAGGGTTTTACCAAGACCCATATCATCGGCAAGGATACCATTGAGGTGCATGCTACGCAGTCTTTCAAGCCACGAAACCCCATCGATTTGGTAGGTGCGTAGGGTTGCGTTGATAGCGGCAGGAAGAGGACTCGATTTGAACTCCCTGTTCCCTAACATCTGCTGTTGAATTTCAATCAAATTCTTTGTCATAGAAAATTCGATCGGCAATCCCTTAAATTGCTCTTCGCTGATGCTAGCCAAGCTCCAAAGCGGACGCTCTTGCGAGTGATTTTCGATCACTTGCAAACCAATTTCGTCAAAAATTTGGATCACAGGCGCAATGCGCTCCAAATCCAACACAAGGATTTTATTCGACTTATGGGACGCTTCATTCCCCTTTTTGCGGATCATCTTTTTCGAAGGCAGTTCGATATACGACTTTTTCGTCGTTAAGCAATCCCACAAGGCATCGACTGTCACGCCATTTAGATCGCCGTTCACTTGCAATTCTACGTTGTACTGATCGATGCGCTTCGTTTCCGAAAAATGGATCTTGAAGGTGGTGTCGTCAAAGATGAATTGATCGAGCAAATTCTGTGGACAATTAAATTTGACGCGTCCCTGATTGCGAGGAACCACTTCTGTCATGAACTCGATGATCTTTTTGTCAGTTTTGACCGAGTAAAGATTCTGAGCAGGATCGTAAATGAAATCTTGGAAGAGGTCTTCGATGATATTTTGCTCTTGAGTAAGATTGCGAGCCAATACCCCCTCTTTTGTCACGAATGGGGTAATATGCTCCAAAGTCAATTGGGAACAAGAAGCGGGAATTTTTACGTTGTCGTAAATGAAATTTAACGACGCTTCCAACTCGCCATTTAAGTAGCCAATATTGCACTCTGCTTTCAATTCTCCGCTGAACGGAATGGTGACAAACCGCTCCAAAACATCTTGATTGACAAGTTTCACATATTGGAGCAAGTCGGGAATCGAATTCTCCACAAAAGTCCCAAACAAGGGTTCCGGAATCGTGACATCGCGCAGCTCGTTAAATTGCACCAGATGTTTGCGCTTCAGGTTGTGTTGGAAGCGATAGTAGACACTCCCCTCCACAATCCCCGGTTTCGAGCATTCGAAATAGTGCGCTTCGTGAGAAGGAAGAACGATCTCTTCGTTCAACATAATTCCCGGACGCAGTAAAATTTTGGGCGCGGGCACCGAGAGCAATTCCACTTCGCAGTGGATCTGTGCGGGGATAATGGAGTAACGGAGAGGCTCCTCGAAAGTGCGGTGGTAAAATCCGGGGAGTGTCGGAAGATCGTTCTCGTCGTCACGGCTGCACCCTTTCATCTTTGTCAGCGACAGGGATGTGTAGTCGTAGACTTGCGCTAAAACAAGCCCAAAGAGCTCCCCTTCGATTGTCGTCAATTTGAGATTTTTATCGTCCCGTTCAGGGGCGCATCGTGCCGAATCAATAATCATACGCAAGAGGGTGCGTGTGGAGGCCTCGAAAGAATCGAGAGTAAAGAAATACCGTTTCGTTCCGATGTAGATGGTCTCTTGGTAGTGCAGAGCATTAAGGAATTGTCGGATATCCGGCACATGAAGGGGTTTGGAGCGGTAAGGCAGTCGGAGAGCAAACTGCAGATCGACAGTTTCAATTGCTCCGCCATTTTGCGGGAGATGAAAAATGACGCACAGCTCGGCTTTATCGACTTGCATGGGGTTATCGGAAAGAAAAAACGGCGATTTCCCCAACACATTTGCAGCTGATTTATACTCTTGTAACAGCTCTTTCAGGTGCTTTTTATCTCTTTTCACGACCGCTTTTGTCTCGGCTTCTTTGATGGACTCGCGGATTGTGTCTTTTTCCTCTTCGTCTAGATCTTCTTGCGACTCGACATCATTTTCGCGGGAGTATGCCACAAGGAGAGCATCGAAATGCTCTTCCAGATAGAACAGAACAGCAGCGAGGTGTTGGCAATCGAATTTATAAGGGCAATCGCAATCGGATTGGACGATGGAAGAGGAGCTCAAATCGATTTCCAGCTCGATCTGGTACGTTTTGTCGAAACTACCTTGAACAGTACAGCTGATTTTTACATTTTGTGGGGAGTAGGTGAGGATTTTGCCATCGGACACCATTTTTTTGTCGTAGATGGTTTTCCCTTCTTTGAGAATGTTAGGAGAGAGTTCCTGCCTCAACTTTCGAAAATTTAACATTGCAACTCCACAAATTTGCACTTGATTTAACCGATAACCACTTAGCAAGCGGTCAATGGAACCCCGAAATTTCCAGCCAAAAAATCGAGCACCCCATGATTTTATCTCTTTTATAGATTTTGTCATCATCAATCAACCAAAAATTTTTTTAACCTTCAATTCCGACAGGTATCGACACCAAAGCCTTGATCGAGAAACTTTGTTGTTTAAATCATATCAACACACAATGAAAGGATCAGGTTAACGCGGAGACGCGGGGACGCAGAGACGCGGAGATTTTTTAATTTTTTTATAGATAAAATCTCTGTGTCCCCGCGCCCCTGCGTCTCCGCGTTGTCTTGCTGCTGACTGGGATAAAAATTTGCAAATCGTAAACTTGGTGTTGCAAAAAATATTAGCATATTGCTAACATCTCAGTTCGCATATGCGGGCGTAGCTCAGTGGTAGAGCATCACGTTGCCAACGTGAGGGTCGAGAGTTCGAACCTCTTCGCCCGCTAAAAGAGTCTAACATATTATTATGCGGGCGTAGCTCAGTGGTAGAGCATCACGTTGCCAACGTGAGGGTCGAGAGTTCGAACCTCTTCGCCCGCTTAATTTCTAATCATCAAAACTTCTGAGGTGTCCCTTGTCAACAAAATCATCCCAAGACCCTATTGAGACAAAAAAATACGACGAAAAAGATTTCGTTCTCACACATAAAACCTTCCCCGGCTGCAAACACATTTTCGAAATCCAACCGAAACGCGAATTCCTAAAAAGCACATACGCTGAAGCTGTAAAAGCTGTTAATAAAGAAGTCTCCGTCCCCGGATTCCGCAAAGGGAAAGCTCCTGAAGCTTACATCAAAAGCAACTTCCAAAAAGCTATCGATAGCGAATGGCAAGACATCTCCATTAACAAAGCCTTCAGCAAAGCTATCGCAGTCGCTAAAGTCTCCCCTCGCGATCAAAAATCTGTCGAAAACGTCAAAGTCAACGCCCTCACTCTCGACGGCGATTCCGACCTGACTGTTAAATTTGAATCGTTCCCTACCATCCCTGACTTCGACGTCTCCGCTATCAAAATCGAAAAAGCTCCCGTTCAAGAAGTGACAGAAGAAGAGATTGAAAAAGCTCTACACAACATCCGCTTGAGCCATGCGACATGGGAAGACCTCCCCGAAAAAGCCATCGCAAAAGATGACTGGGTGGTTTTGGATATCGACGGCACTCAAGAAGGTGAAACTTTTGAAATCGGTCGCAGCGTCAAAACACAAGCGAACAAAGAAGGGATGAACCCTTGGATGGTCGATTTGATCCTCGGTAAAAAAATGGGTGAAGTCGCGGAAGGGATGAGCCAGAAAGACGAGAACGCTGGAGATAACTACAAGCCAACACTCTGCAAAATCACTGTCTTGAAAGTTCAAAAGCCAATTTTACCTGAACTCAATGCTGAGTTTGCTGAAAAAGTGCGCCTTCCAAGCATCGACGATCTGAAGCCTCGCATTAAAGAATCGATCGAAAACAACAAAAAAGAAGAGCAAAAAGAGAAGTATCACGAAGCTATCGTCGAGCAAATCCAAAAGAACTTTGTCTTCGACGTTCCCGCTTCTTTCATTGAGAGCGATGTAAAAGCTTTTGTCAACGAGTACATCAAGAGACTGCGTAAAGACAATCTCGGCGAAGAGGAACTAAAAACAAAAGCTGAAGCGTACGAAGTTGAAAAACGGCAAGAAGTGGAAAAAGCGTTCCGCCTTCACTTGATCGTTCAAAAGTTTGCAGCACAGCATAAAATTAAGGTTTCTGAAGACGAAGTCGTCGGCGAAATGATCTCTATGATTCAGCGCGACCCACAATATCTTCAACAAATGCAATCGTTGGATGAAGAGAAAATGCTCCGTCTGAAGGACCGCATCCACTCTGAAAAAACGATCGAAAAAGCTCTCGATCACATGTTAAATCAATTGATCTAAGAGGGTGTTTACAAAGTGTGATCAGGATG
>CAMFKA010000073.1 GCA_945957185.1 uncultured Chlamydiaceae bacterium
AATCGTGTCTAAAATTTCTTTTTGGTACCTTCCTAACGCACTATAAGACGTGAAGTCTAGATCTTCAACGCCCAGTTGCATTAATATCTTCGCAATATCTTGTTTGTTACTAAATTCATACGCGTGAAAGTTGAGGACAGCGAGGATATCCATGTCAGGACAATTCTTAGCAATAGAAATGAAATCGATTGGGCTGTCCGTCGAAACAGTCACTTTAAACTTATCTATTGCGAGTTGGACTGTTCTGCCGGGATCCATGATGGTTTTGGGCATCAGAGGGCTGCAAACGATGTTGTGGATGTTGGGAATTCCTTTTAGAACAATTTCATCAATCTTTGATGAACTGGCAGTGCTAATTGTGGTTAAAAGAAATTGAAGCACGCTATCGTCTATTTGTGTACATCCACTCAAATTCAGCTGTCTCAGGTTGTTGCAGTTTCCTACTATCTCGAAGATCTCCTGTATAGACAGTTGGGTGTTGCCACTTAAGTCTAAGACCTCGATGGGAAGGGCATCTTTTAATCGCTCGCTGATTTGTGGTGCAGTTAAGCCTTCAGAAGGCGATACTTTGAATGTGGTTTCTCTTTTTCTTAGCACTCCCAATTTAATCAATAAGGCGATGTAGGCACTTTCGGTGATACCGCCGATGATGGGATTGAATTCATCCACATCATCGGGAGCGTATGTAAAGTCAAAAGTTCTGTCATGGTAATCGTCTTCAATGAATTCCGAGATCATTATCGCAAGCTTTCCACTAGGGTCATTTCGGATGTCTTCGTTGATTTTTTCCCAAATTGCCTTGAAGGCTGCATTAAAAGAAGATTTTGGGAAATACAGATCTATATGGGTTTGCAATGTTTTGCGAAATTCCGGTTCTCTTAGCTCCCAAAGGTTACCCTTTAAATTAAAATCAGCATACCAATCAAATTCATAGTCCCAGGGAAGATCGACTAACTTGCCGAACGAGTTTTTAATGTAAAATTGATCGTGAATGTTGGTTTCGAGGTTTGATGAAGAGAAAATCCCTCGAAGTCGCATATATAAATCTGGATTCTCGTAGCTGTCGTGGATAAATTTAATGAATTTTCCAATTTCTTCTTTTAACGGTTGTGTATAACCAATTAAGTGATTGTATCGCTCTTCATCTTGTCGAGAAAAGATAAGCTCGGTCTGATTAGAAGAGATTTCTGTCCCTTGGCACTCTTGACGGTACATGTCGCAGATGGCGCCGTTTTTCCCTTGAATGCAGGTGAAGAGCATAAAAAACATTTTGATAAACGCTTCTTCTTGAGGACTCCATAATCCGTTTTCAGCTGTGTTCGGAAGGTTTAATCTGTTTTTAATGATGGAATAGAAGAAAAAAGTGACGCGCTTCAGTGGGGTTTCTTCGTCAGAAGGAAGTGTTAAAATTGTGAGAATTTCGGGGTATTTTACGACAGAGAACTCGAATTGTTGAATGTATGTTGCTGCTAGCTCTTGTAGAGCTTCTTCGGACCGAGAATTCAAATCCGGGTCGAATTCTATACCTGTTTCTGAAGCAATGCGTAACACTTCTTTTGCTAATTGCAGGTTATTGTTACCTCTTGCCTTGATTTCAGAATAAATGCCCATTAATGTGTCTGGATTCACCCCTTCCGGAAGGTCTTTTCGGTAGTACTGAGCGACCTCACTGTTAGTAGGAATAGAAATAATACGACTATCGACACGATGTGTGAAATTAATGGGCTCTTGATTCGCTCTGCGCTTCATGATCGCTTCATGGATCGACCAGGGTGTTCTACGAAGACTTTCTTGACGCATGGCTTGCAAATAGTATCCGTTGTAAGTGAAAGCATGCAAAAAGTCGACAAAAGGATCAGTTATATGGCCGTCTTGAAATGTATAATCCCTTAAATTGGCAGATTGTGCATCGTCTATGGTGAACAATTTCAATCTGTCTTTCAACACGCTGGAGATGATTGCATCTATAAGCTTCGGATTAGTTTCCGAGCGCAGTTTTTGAGTGACGTGAATGATGAAATCATTTCGAACTGTCGCGTTGTCAGGATTTCGTAGAAAGATGCTGATGTTTTCATAGACATGAGAGGAAATCGACGATGAGTGTTTTGAAATAACGTCAGACAAAACCTGGTAAAATAATGAGCTTTCCTCGAGTCCGTCAAATAGCACTGCTAAGCGACTGAGCTCATAAAAACTTACTAAATGTGCGATGATATTTGAGTTGGCGATATTTTCTTCGAGCAGTCCCCAAAGGCCTCCTTTAAAAACAGGGTGAAGAGATTCACCGTTTTCTAGAGTCTGACCAAGGGTTGCAATTGCTCCAAATGAATTTGGAATATCTCCTCTAGACAAGGCTGAAAAAATAGTGTCCATGAAACGTTTTTTCATGTGTAGGGGAATATGTTTTAAGATCGCCATGAGTCGATAGGATGTTGTATCAAGATCGGGTGTTGATCGAGTAGATGCGTCTTTGGCAGTCTTAAGAGCTGAGATAGCTTTTATCATGTATTTTTGATCCACTATGGAGAGGCTATCAAAGTTGCTGCGGATAGCTCGGCTTTGCAGACTGTCCTGCATGTGCAAAAAAATCCGCTCTCTTTTCACTAAAGAGGGTGGAGGGAGTTTAGTTTTTCTGATTTCGTGTTTATATTTTTTTAAAAAGGCATCGAATTCGGGATTTTTTACTCCCAATTTTTGGTAGTGCCTTAACACCTTTGCTAAGACATAGACCTCTCCACGAATCAAAGGCTCTTGTTGTCGCTCGAGAAAATTCATCTCCGTCATGAAGTGAACCGCTGATTTACATTCAGCGATAAAATTAGGGTCCTTTAACACCTCAGGATCGCCTTTTTTCTCCCTCGCTGCTATGGAATAACCGAGGGCTTCGTGATAGATGCGAGGAGCGAGGTTGTCGACGTTTTTGCAAGCGTCTTCAATCCAGTCGATTGCCATCTCAAAACGTTGGATGCTGTTTTGGTAGAGTGAATCGATACCATACCAAAGGATCTTTCCCTGGGCGTCTTTTTCTGCAATCATCGTGATCCAGTGCCCATCACTGCCTACCAAAAAAGCGTGGTGAAAGGGCCCGGGCCTTTGGACAATATTTCGAATGTTGAGGAGGGCGGTTAGAGACTCTGTATTTCCTGCAGTCAGTCCAAGTTTACTGTCGACGACTTCAAAAATTGTTAAATCATCCTTGTTGGGCCGTAGTATATCCCAAGTTTGGCGGAGTTCGACTCTCGTAAGATCTGAAGTTGTTTTTGGCAATATCGTTGCGACAGTTGACTTTACATCTTTGTAAGGTTTTTGATGGGTAAAATTAAAGTCGATTTTTTTAACAGGTTCTATATTTTCGCTAACCAATTGTAATGCGACATAGGCGTTTTTAAGAGCATGCAATCCGCAGGAGGACTTTCCATCAGGCAAAGTTTCTTGCTGCAAACATGTCACATGCCTCAGATTGGGAGTAATTTCTTTCATCTTCATGGATGATGATAGATTGTTTTTTAATGTGACAAAAGGGGGAGATGAAGATGCGGAAGGGCCTTCAGGTTTTTTTTTGTCGTCAGTGTCGTTAATAACAATTTCATAAGAAGTGCTTGCGTAGTTTTCTTCGTATTTGGGGACTCGTCTAAGAAGGTTTGTAATTTGTTCGTGGAGTTCACTTAAGCTGCTGGTTACAAGCGTGTTACAGGCTATTTCCTGAGGGATATTCTCCTCTAAAAACTGCATTTTTTGAGCAAGTTTAATAATTTTTTCCTGGAGGTCTAAAGATAAGGATTTCCCTCTGGAGGGCAACATCTGTGATAGGTGTGCGGTTTCGGCAGTGATTTCTGAGATTTGATTGGCGAAACCAGAAGTATTTAAATTCATGATAAAGCTCAATTACATAGAGGTGCTTATATTACTAATTATATTCAATATCAGTAATGTTTCAATAGTTTTTGTAAAAGAGGGCTTCAGAGAGAAAGGACAATAAAGACCTTAAGGACACTAAGGACGCCAAGAAGTAAACCATTAGTATACAGGGTGTTAATCTTTGGTGTCTTTAAGGTCCTTAAGGTCTTTAGTGTCCTTTTTTACAAAATTGATCAACAAAATGTTCTAGCGTAATGTGTTTGATTTAACGATAAATTTGCGATCGGGGAACCTGGAAATAAGGTAATTGACATTTCCGTCCATTTGATACGTGAGACCGGGGTCTACTCTTGCTATATCATTAGTGAACCAAGGATCAAAATAGAGTGTCTTCAAATGAGGCATTTGATTTAATGCAGCCTCGATGTCGATGAACAGACCTTGATAATACCCACGTATATCTAAGCTCTGTAGTTTGGGACAACTGAGAATTAAGCTTTGAAAATGGTTTCTATTGCTATCGTTTACAAAACCAATGCCTAAGTGTTCGAGATTTGTCATAGCGCCTCTGATATCACTCAAAAATAGCCCCGTCAAACACATGCAGTTTGTCAAAGAGAACTGCTTGAGTCCGGGATTGTTTTTGATAAAAGTAGCAAGAAGCGACAAATCATCTAGGGTTAGATTTAAGGTGGCAAAACTGGCGTTTTCCATTTGGGTTAATCTCTCGTTCATTGCATTCAGAACAGGAAGGTACGATCCTGACATGGCACGATCCAAATGAATGCTCCTCAGTTGAGGAGAATTGTTAATCAGAAAGATGATATCATCCACATGAAGTTGGGTAGCGTGAATTCGAATATTGCGTAATTCGTACAAAGGTGGTGATGTTTCATCAAAAATACGACCCAATCCGTCTCGATTTAACGATGGAAGAATCGTATAATTCCATTCGATACTTTGTAAGTTGTGGGCTGTTCTGAAAATGGGTTTTAAGACTTCCACATCAACTGTTGATTCAAGGAGAGAGAACCGCTCCAATTTTGCAAATACAGAGGCCACTTCTGCAGTCTTAGAAAGGTCGAAGAAATACGATGCACGGACTGATTTAAGAGGGTATTTTGCTTTTAAAATGGCATCTAAAATGCTTTTTTCATGCCGCTTGTATATGGGTTCGATTGCTAAGTCCAGATTTTCCATTCCCGCTAACATAAAGATCTTCGTAAGTTCGGCTCCTCGAGTCAAATGATATTTCTGTCCGGAACTAACGACAAGGTCTGTAAAACTCATCTCAGGGCAATCTTTAGCTAATGCAATAAAATCGATAGGGTTGTCTGTTGAAACGGTTGTCTTAAATTGATTCAATAAAAGTTGGATCGTTTTTCCAGGATCCAAGGTGATTTTGGGCATAAAAGGATTGCAAAAGATTGTGTGGATACCGGAAACACCTTTGAGGACGATCTCTTTAACCTGCAAGTCTGCAGTCACTTTAATTGCGCTTAATATCTCTCGGAGCTCTTGGTTGCCTACTTGTGTGCATCCGCTCAAATTCAGTTGTCTCAAGTTGTTACATAATTTGATGAGGTAGACGATCTCGCTAGAAGATAGTTTTGTATGACCGCTTAAATCCAAGGATTCAATCGGAAGAGCATTTTTTACTTGATCGATGATCTCATGTGTGCTTAAACCCTCTGAAGGGGATATTTTAAGCGTGTTTTCTCTCTTTCTCAACACCCCTAATTTTATTAATAAAGCGATGTAAGCGCTTTCGGTGATTCCGTTGATGGTGGGGATGAATTCATCATCATCAGGAGCGTCTGTGAACTCAAAAACTTGGGAATGGTAATCGTCTCCAATGAATTCCATAATCATTGTTGCAAGGTTTCTACTAGGATCATTTCGAATGTCTTTGTTGATTTTTTTCCAAACCGCGTTGAAGGTGGAATCAAAGGTGGAGCTTTTCAAATATTGATTAGAGAGGAATATCAACAAGTTGAGAAACCTAGGTTCTCTTAGATTCCATAATACAGAACTCAAAGTAAAATCAGAATACCAGTCGAACGTATAGTCCCAGGGAAGATTGACTAGACTGCCGAACATGTTTTTTATAAAAAACTGTTCATGAATGACAATCTCGGGGTTTTTTGCATGAACGTTGTTTCGAAGTAAATAGTAAAAATGATCATTTTCGAAGCTGTTGTGAATAAATTCCAGCAACTTCCCTATTTCCGCTGTTAAAGGTTGGGTATACCCGATTAAATGGTCGTACCGCTCTTCGTCTTGTCGCGAAAAGAAGAGTTCCACTTGACCTGGTTCGATAGAAATCGCTCCTGGACACTCATGACGGTACATATCGCAGATGGCGCCGTTTTTTCCTTGGATGCAGGTTAAGAGCATAAAAAGCATTTTGATAAACGCTTCCTCTTGGGGGCTCCATACTCCGTTTTCAGCACTATTCGAAAGGTTCAATCTGTTTTTAATGATGCAATAAAAGAAGAAGGTAACACGCTTCAACGGTGTTTCTGCGTTAGAGGGAAGTGTTAAAATTTCGAGAATTTCGGGGTATTTTATAACTGAGAACTCTAATCGTTGAAGGTATAGTGTTGCCAGCTTTTGCTGAAATTCTTCTAACGTTGTATCCGAGTCGGGATCGGAGACCCCTATACCTGTCTCTGAAGCGATTCGCAACAGTTCTTTTGCCAACTGTGGATTGTTGTTAAGTCTCGCTTTTATTTCTGCACAAACACTCATTAAAGTGTGGGGATTCACACCATCCGGAAGGTCTTTAAGGTAGTACTGGATGATCTTGTTATTGGTGGAAATGGAAATCGCACGATTGTTGACTTTGTGAGCAACACAGATGGGCTCTTGTTTTGCTCTGTGCTTCATGATCAATTCGTGGATGGACCAAGGTGTTCTTTGCATCCCATCCCGCTTCCAGCCTCGCAGATAGTTTCCGTTGTATACTAGTGCATGCAAAAAGTCGACAAATGGATCACCGACGGTGCCGGGTGAAAAATTGTAGTCACTGATAGTGATAGATTGTGAGGCATCTTTGGTAAACAATTTACAATGGTGTTTATGCGCGCCGTTGTAGATGGTCTCCAAGCGTTCCGGATCTGTTTCCGAACGCAATTTTCCGGTGACGTAAGTGATGAAATTTGTTCTGAATTCTGCGTTAGCAGGATGGCGTAAATAGCAACTGAGGTTTTCATACACGTGGTAGCTAATATACTTTTTTCTTCTTGTAGTCACTTTTGAAAATACTTCGTAAAATACCGAGTTTTCAGCAGGTCTGTCAAATACTTGCGCCAAGCAACTGAGATCATAAAAATCAACCGCAATCTGTTCTAGGAGAAAAGGAAATCTCATTTGAATTTCAATAAGCTTCCACAAGGCTTCTCTAAAAGTAGGCTGAAAAAATTCGCTGTTTTTAAGCGCCCTACCTAGGTGCCAGATTGTCGAAAATGGTTTGTCGTAATCATCGAGCTTCAAAGACAAACGAATGTCTCCCATGAAGAGTTCTTTTATGCGAGCAGGAATGTGCTTTAAGACCACCATCAGTTGATAGGCGACCTTATCAACATCGATTGTTAGTTTGGATGCCTTGTCTTTAGCTCTCTTAAGGAGGGGAATGGTGCGCAGCAGGTAGTTTTGATCCTCTTGGGAGAGGTTGTCAAAGTTGCTGCGGATGTCTCGGCTTTCCTGACTGTCTTGCATAAGCAAAAAAATACGTTCTCTTTGTACTAGATGTGCTGGAAGTTTTTGGATGTGCTTGATTTCGAATTTATATCTGTTTAAAAAATCATCGAATTCGGGATGATTCATTCCTAATTTTTGGTAATGCTTTAATACATTTACCAGAGAGTAGACTTCACCCCGCACTAACGGCTCTTGTTGTCGACGGAGAAAATTCATCTCCGTCATAAAGTGAACCGCTTTTTTACATTCGGCAATAAAATTGGGATCTTTCAGCACTTCAGGGTCGCCTTTACTCCCTCTCATTGCGATTGAGTGGCCAAGCGCTTCGTGATACATGCGTGGAGCGATGCTGTCGACATTCTTGCAGGCATCTTCAATCCATTCGAGCGCCATTTCAAAACGATTTTGACAGTAATTAGCATTCGAGTCGATTCCATACCAGAGGATGTTTCCCTTGGTGTTTTTTTCTGCAATCATTGTGAACCAGTGACCATGACTCCCTATCAAAAACGCATGGTGAAAGGGGCCTGGTCTTTGGACAAGATTTCGAATGTTGAGGAGGGTTGTTAGAGATTCAGCATCTCCGGCTGCCAGTCCAATTTTACTGTTTAGGACTTCAAAAATCGACAAATCATCGTGATTAGGCCATAGAGCGTCCCACGCTATGCGGATTTCGACTCTTGTTAGATCTGATTTTTTTTGAGGTAATACTTGTGCGATACGGTTTTTTACCGTTGTGTAGGTGCCGCGAGAACCAAAACACCAACCATTTTGGAAGGTTTCTTCTCGGTTTTCGGTCACAAACGCCAATGCGACATACGCGTTTTTTAAAGCGTGAAACCCACAAGACGATGTTCCATCGGGTAAATTTTCTTGCGGTAGACAAAGAATGTATATTAAATTGGGAGTAAGTCTATCAGTGGTCGTTCTCAAAACGTAATATAAGATCAGAAATGGGTTTTTACGAATACTGGTATCAGCAGAAACAACTTCTTGCGAGGAGCTTGCATAGCTTCCTGTATGTCCTAGGAGTCTCGTAATTCGCTCCCGGAACTCGTTTAATATGTTGTTTACTTGAAGGTCGCTTTTTATTTCTTGAGGGGCATTCTCTGCTAAAAATTGCATTTTTTGAGCGAGCTTAATAATTCTCTCTTTAAGGTCCTGTGATAATGGATTTCCTCTGGGAGGGATGATTTGAGATAGGTAAGCGGCATCAGCGTTGATTTCTGAGAATTGATGGGCAAAGCCCGAAACAGTTAGGTTCATAATAAAGCCCAATTAAATGGTGATTTTAACGCTGCATGATACATTAAATCATTGTCATTTTCAAACTTTTTGAGTTTTGTTCCATATACCTCTTTTAGCGAAATATCAGTGAGGCTCGTCCTAAGCCACGAATGTGGCAAAAGCATGTAGCCACACGCGCAAGCGTGTGGTAACGATGATTGAAAAATCGAGCCGTGAATACGGCGACAGAGACTGTTGCAAAATCTGTCGCCGTATTCACGGCTCTATTATTTTTTCGACAGTACCACACGCTTACGCATGTGGCTACACGCTTTAGCCACATTCGTGGCTTAGGATGCGTCTCGTTGAAATGTCGACAAAATATTTACTCATAGACGTATGCCTCGATGGAATAGTTGCAATCAGGGAACTTATTAAAAAGCTGGCGGTACTTTAAGTACATTTCATTAGCGTCGTCGTCGCTTATACTACTTCTCTTACCGCACCAAGGGTCAAGATGTATCGAATTTAATCGCGGAGATTCGGTTATTATAAATTCGATGTCGCTCAACATGCCGTCATAATATCCACGTATCTTTACGTGCTTTAAGTTGGGGCAACCGAGAATCAAACCACGCAATTGGTTGCCAGAGGTGTCGTCTACAATGCCAATGAGTAAACGTTCCAGGTTTAGCATATGGCCTGTGATGTCACTCAAGAATTCTCCCGTTAAACACAAACACTTGTTTAAAGAGAATTGGGTCAGTTCCGGATAGCCTTGTTGCATAATTAACCACTGAGCCAGTGAGATCACTGAGGGTTTCT
>CAMFKA010000074.1 GCA_945957185.1 uncultured Chlamydiaceae bacterium
TGCTTCAAATTTTACGCATGGAATGTTAAGAAATTTCTTCATGCAATTTCCCTGCCAGGCTCGGGACGGTATTCATTATATTTCTTATGGTATTAAAATTAACATCCAACGAAAGGAGTAGGTTAACGCGGAGACGCAGGGACGCAGGGACGCGGAGTTTTTTATTTTATAACAAAATGCAATTGTGATTTTTTCAAGATAATGGGATCCCCATTACCACCTTCGAATTTTCTCCGCGTCCCTGCGTCCCCGCGTCTCCGCGTTGTTTTGCTCGCTATCGAAACTGTGTCATGGCGACTTCGACTTCGTCCGGCGGAATCGGGGTTCCCCACGTGAATGTGATGGTCGTAAAGGGCTTGGGAATGCGAAATCCGTCCCACGTTTTTAGCTCCCAAAAAGTCTCTGCATCCCAGCTGAAGGGCACTACCCAGGCGTTTGCTTGCTTTGCTGCCATCGCCATGCCGGGTTTGACTTTATAACGGGGGCCTCGCGGACCGTCGGGTGTAAACAAAATAATTTCTCGAGACTTCTCAAGCCTGGTAATCATCTCCCGAAGCGCCTGATGACGCGATTGGTGATGTACACGGATGGCGTTTCCGTTCGGATAGCTTTTGGCGAGTATCGCCAAAGGATCGCCATCTCTGCTGTTGCTGATGAAGGCGCTGTAATTAAAGCCGTTGGCTTTTTTGGTGAATGCTTCAGGGACTAATGCCAGCCTGTTGTGCCACAACATAACGATGCAGGGGTGCTCTTTAGCGGTAGCGATGAAGCTATCTGCGCCCACGTATTTCTTTTTGCAGGTAAAGGCGATCAGCTTGAGAAGATACTTTGCGCCATAGGCGATAATATAAGGGAGCGCTTTTTTTAACATAAAATGGCGACCGCTGCGAGTTTTGAAGTTGGTAATGTTCCTAGCACAGTTTTAAGAGCTTTGCACTCTTTGATGATCTCTTTTTTATTCAATGACGATAGCTTGTTAGCAACATCCTGCGCAGAAAACGGCTCGCGGATCAGTTCCGGAAACACTTCTTTCTGCGCCAAGATGTTGACAATACAAAAATAGGTCATGTGCTCGAGTTTTAAAATATGCTTAGCGATCCATCGATTCAGAAGGCTTGTTTGGTAGATCACTACAGTGGGTGTTTCGTGTAAGGCAAGCTCCAAAGTCACAGTTCCCGACTTCGCAATGGCTGCATCGCAGTCGCGCATGAGTTCGTAGGTGAATTCTCGAGGGATTTGTCCTTCCCCTTCACCGGAAATGACGACTTGACCTTTCCACTCTTTTGCTGCTTCTAGCATAATAGGGAGGTGCGTTTGGATTTCGGAGGGACGGCTGCCGGGAAATAGAGCCAAAATAGGCTCTTTGGAGACTACTCCACAGATCTCTTTCCAATTCTCTCTATAGGGGTATCCAGCGATCCTCTCCACCAAGGGGTGGCCGACGTAACTGACATCCAATTTTTTGGGATTAAAGAATTTTGGTTCAAAAGGAAGGATGCACAACAGCTGATCGTAGTAATTTTCTAAAATTTCGATTCTATTCTTGCCGTGAGCCCAGACGGTAGGAGAGATGTATTGGATGATTTTTCCGGAAAATCCCCCTTTCCTTAACTTTTCCGCCAGCTTCAAATGAAAGCCGGGGTAATCGACCAAAATAACAATATCGGGATTGGTGTGGAGGATTTCTTTTTTGACCTGCTGGAAGATGCGATAAATGCGGGGAAAGGCCTTGATGACATCGACAAAGCCCATCACTTGCAGTTGTTCCATCGGCAAGAATTCGTTGATGCCCTCGGCGCGCATCATCGGACCTGCGACTCCGGAAATATCGGCATGAGAATCACGTAGGCGTAATTCTCGAATAAGGGGAGCGGCATGAAGGTCTCCGCTGGCTTCCCCGACAGAAATAAAGTAGCGACTCATGTGACAGGTTCCTTTGTCGCAGCTGAAGCGTATTTATTCTTATAGATAAGCATTAAATTGCGAGCGTAGGGAATCATGCCGAAAGCGGGGCCTAGAAGGTTAACGGGGTCTTCCAATTTGATGAAATAGATAGCGGTAAACAATCCGCCAATGAGGCTTGTCCACCAGAAGGTAGCTCCTAAAACGCTTTGTTGGGAGCGTTCAGCTTCGCACCATTGGATCCAAAATCTACTGTTGAAGAGAAGCAAACCGATAGCACCCAAAGCGTGCCAGAGGGGATGGATCTCTTCTCCGGAGAGCGGGGAGCGGAACCAAGCGGAGTAATCTTCCGGGAGATAGAGGCTTTGAAACCAGTAGAAAGCGGTAATAGACAAGAGCGTAAGGCTCATCATCACAATCGTATAGAGCAGCGATTTTCGCTGCTCCGGCGCGCTCATCAAATTGAGGTTGCGCCACGAGATCACCGCATTCGAAGCTTGTACCAACGAGACATGAAACTGGATTTGAACGAGAGCGTGGAGCGTTAAAAGGAGGTTTCCTGCTAAAGAGATTTTCCAAAAAGAGGGGAGGACAACACTTTTTTGAGCCCTTTCACTTTGGATCCATTGAAAAATAAAACGAGCCGAAAAGATGAGCGACGAAAGGAAGCCAAGAGGGTAGAGCCATTCGCGCCATTCTTCCATTTAAGGCTCCTTTTTGATTTGGTAGTGGAGGTGTCGTTTCTTCATCCAATTGACAGCGAACATATCGGCAACGGTATTGAACGAGCGGTTGAAGAAGTTGTATTTGGTCACCCCTTTGACCCTTTCACGGTGGTTGACAGGGACTTCTGTCACGCGGAACCCTTCGATCAGGAAAAGAGCGGGGAGAAAACGATGCATGCCGTTAAAAAGTTTGATTTTTTGGAGAGCACTACGGCGATACACTTTTAATGAGCAACCGGTGTCGCGGACGCCGTCAGCGCAGACACGGCTGCGGATGAAGTTGGCGATTTTTGACTGCACTTTTTTGTGTAGAGGGTCTTTGCGATTTGCTCGGTAGCCGCAGACGAGGTCGTAATCTTCGACGACATGAAGGAGTGCTGGGATGTCTGTGGGGTCGTTTTGGCGGTCCCCGTCAAGGGTGATGACAAATTCTCCGCGGGCAGCTTGAAATCCTGCATCAAAAGCGCTCGATTGACCGTAATTTTTGTCGAAAGATAAAATTTTAAGCATAGGGTACTGCTTTTGAAGCCCCTTTAAAATTTCTAAAGTCTTGTCTGTTGAGCCGTCATCAATACAAATGAGTTCCCAGCTTTTGTTTAAGCCATTCATCACGGGGGTGATTTCTTGGATGAGGTCGAGGATGTTGTCTTCTTCATTTTTGAGGGGAACGATGATGGAATACGAAACTATTTGCATCTTAAGCCTTTAGCGGTAAAAAACTCATTTTACCGTATCCTTGCCATTTCCGCTAGCTTTTTTTGAGGGGGGGTACTCAAATGAGCACGATGAGACGATGTAACGATGTAACGATTTAACGATTTAACGATTGTTTCGCGGTAATGCTTGTGTTTACAATTAAAAAAATTTAAAATTGTATCGTTGTATCGTTGTATCGTTGTATCGTTGTATCGTTGTATCGTTGTATCGTTACATCGTTGTTATTTGCGGGAGGTGCCCGGTTTTTTGGGCTTGGACTCTCTAGTGCGCTTATGCCCTTTTTCTGCTTTTTGAGCCGTGGTTTTGATGATCCGTACCGGACGATTGGCATCCCAAACCGGAAGCGGCTGCCCCACACCGGCAGTCGAAGCTTCAATTCCAAATTCATTGCGAAGGGCTTCTAACTCCTCATCACTGTACCATTCAAAATCAAATTCATCGCTACCGGAAGCGTCGTGTCTAGTAGCGTCATCTCTTTCATCTATTTCGTAATGGAGAGTGGCATCGTCAAGCTCATCGTCGACAGAGAGGATTGACTCCTCCGCAACTTCCATCTCTTCAATTGCTGTTGCCTCTTTTTTTGATTTTTTCTTCTTTTTCTCTTTAGGAGGGGGAGGTGCCGCATCTGGATCGGGAATAGGGATGGCATGCTGCGCTTTTGGAGGGGTCAGGCGAGGGACTTTCCTCGCTTTCGGTGCTGTATGAGAGATGATGCTATAGTAGTCCGCAATTAACTGAGGGTCTCTCCCTTCCAGCTCTAAAAAATACCCGGACGGGGGGATGTCATACTCAATTTGACCAAAATCATCGGAAGTCAAGGGGAGGTCTGTAAAAATGGAGATGTGACTTGCGGCGTCTTTTCCAAAAAGATGTTGAACGGCCTTCTGGATGCCGTGATGCGCATTTTTGTGCTCGACAGCAAAATTTTCGGGGGCTGTATGGTTGATCCACGGGCATTTGTAGATTAACACAACGCGTGTGATTTCGTCGAAAGTGAGCCCTAATAAAATTGTCGACAGCTGATCTTGGATCACTTGCTCCGTATTTCCTCTTTCATGGTCTTGAAGGGATTCTCCAAAGCAGACGAAAGGGGTGATATCTTCCTTGAGTAAGGCGCGTACTTTCAATGCAATCGATTGATCGCTCTCATAGAGCGATTGACGGGATGTGGCATCTCCAAGGATGACAAAATCGACCTGCGCTTCTTTGGCAAGGCGCACGGCAACGGATTCTGAAAAAGTTCCGGAGGTGACTGAAGGGATATCGGTGAGCCCTCGCCACACCGGTAGGGCAGCGATCTGTTCGCGATGTTTTTCGAGTGTGGCGTAGGGGAGTGCTAGACAGGCTTTTTTGCTGTCCCCTTCGATATTGCTAAACTGGTAGAAAATCTCTTCAGGGGGGCGATAAGCCTGACAGCAGACCATGAGGAGGTGCTCTGCAAACAGTGCGTGGGAAAATGATGATGCAGCCAAAGCAAGCCTCCACTACGACAGTTGTTCAGCAGTCCACTTTTCTAACTTGATAGAGTCCTCTGCAAATTTACGTATCCCTTCCGAAAGTTTTTCCGTTGCCATCTGATTTTCGTTGAGGAGGTAGCGGAAAGTCTTTTCGTTGATATCGATGCGTGGAATGGAAAGGTGTTCTGCATCTTTTGCCGATAATTTGCGAGGGACAGAGCCTTCGGCTTTGGACAATTCGTTGAGGAGTGTGGGAGAGATCGTTAGCAAATCGCAACCTGCCAATTCTAAGATTTCGTCGACGTTACGGAAGCTGGCGCCCATCACTTCGGTTTTGTAGCCGAATTTTTTGTAGTAGTGGTAAATTTCGGTGACGGAGATGACTCCAGGGTCTTCTGCAGGGGCGTATTTATCGACGCCGTCGTGTTTTTTGTACCAGTCTAAAATGCGTCCGACAAATGGAGAGATCAATGTTGCCCCTGCCTCTGCGCAGGCAATTGCTTGCGCCATGCTGAACATCAGGGTCATATTGCAGTGGATCCCTTCTTTTTCAAGGACTCGAGCAGCTTGCACCCCTTCCCATGTCGATGCTAATTTGATTAAGATGCGCTCTTTAGGGATGCCTGCGTCTTTGTATAATTTGATCAGTTGGTGCGCTTTGGCGATGCTGCCTTCGACGTCAAAAGAGAGGCGTGCGTCTACTTCTGTCGACACTCTTCCCGGAATGATTTTTAAAATTTCGGTACCGAAATTGACGAAAATTTTGTCCAAAGCGAGTTGCAGTTGCTCTTTTTTCGGCAGTTGGGCTTTCTTTGCGAATGCGAGAGCTTCGTCGAGAAGCGGACGGTATTGAGATTGCTCTGAAGCAGCCAAAATCAATGACGGATTAGTGGTGGCATCTGTGGGAGTGTACTGTTTGATGGAGTTGATATCGCCCGTATCTGCGACAACGACCGTGAATTTTTTCAGCTGCTCGAGTTTATTCATAGAGTTTCTCCAAATCTTTTGACGGTTCAATGCGGAAACGGATCGATAGGGGTTGATCTCCCAAAGTCAAATCGAGAGATGAGTTGAGTCTTGTGAGGAGGATGCGGTAAGGAACTTTAATAGATTGCCCATTCACATCGATGCCGACATGCGTCATCCCTAAAATCTCTTCAGACTCTTGAATTTGTTTACAAAGGTCTTGGAACTTTTTTAGCTGCCGGACGAGGACAGGGTCGGTGAAGGCGTATTTTTTTTTGCAATGTTCGCATTGAATGGGTTGTAAATCCGCTGTCGTCACAGAGAATTCCACCGGCTTATGGCAGGCGATGCATTCAAATTCGAGAAGGTGACCCTTTTGCATGTCAGTTTGGTACTCCGTAAGTAATGATCTAAACTTCATTTTAGCAGCTGCACCTCATAGTGGCTAGAAAAATGTTGTTATGATAGGTTAAAAATTAATCTTTACACAAAGAGTCAACCATGAGCTGGAAAACCTTCGATTTCAACACCGGCACCGAGTTAAATCGTTCATTTCTCGATCGCCTGCAATTGTTTTTAGAAAGAAAGGAATCTCAGATTTGTCACGACTCACTAGATGCGATTGGGGCGAAAGACTTCCCTCCCACCACTTTGCTGCGATTAAAAGAACTTGTCCCCCTTCTAGAGGGAAGGTTGCAGCGATTTAATCCCGAAAAAGAGAAAAACCCCACTCCAAAAGTGTGGAAATCTCTAGCTGAAAGCTGGAATGCGGTGTTGTGGCAGTATGTGGAATTTCTGGAAGGCGCCATCGAAGAACTATTTGTCGAAGCCTCCCGTATCGACCTGCAGGTATGGTCTACGGAGATTATGGAAGTGTTCCTTGCGGTAAAAGGTGTGCTAGAAAGCTCTTTGAATGAAATAGAAGAGGTGATGGGCGGCTTAAATCGTGCGTTAGTGGGACTGCGCGAACGGATCGATCCAAAAATGTGGTCGGTGAAGCGTTTGTTTGAGAGCTCTATTTTAGATGAAGACCTTTTCAAAAGCGTTAGACAAAGCCGCATCTCTCTTCAAAACGGGTCGGAAAAAGTGATTGCGCTTTACGATAACCTCAACGAAATGAAAGAGGATGTCATCGCCTCTGCAGTTAAAATCGGCACGCTCCCGGTGTTCTCTACTCTCGATTCTGAAACGCAACAAAATTTTCTGGAGCTGTATGAGCTGCTAAAATGCTTCGAAAAAAACCGAAAGCTTCCTTTGTTAGAAGAGAAAGACCTTTTGATGTCGCTACGCAAAACGACAAGTAAAGAGCAGGCATTTACGATTTTTCGGGATTATTACCACGCTCTACATCGGGAGCTATTCCACCAAAGCTTTGATATCAAAAGAAACGCTGCAGCGTACTCCTCCCGCGAAATGATTTTGGAGCGCGTCGCTCAGCTGAAAGAGATTGAAGGGGAAGTATCATTGTTAGCTGTCACCATCGACCACTATCGGGAATTTCTTCTCGCCACCGACCCCAATCCCTATGTCAGAGCGCGATTAGGGTTTTCTGAGTGGGTGCTGGGGCCAGAATCGCAAGAGACCAAGCATCTATACAAATTTGGATATAGTTTGGAGTCCCTTCATCGCCTTTATGTGCAGCTGATCGATTCGGTACAAAAGGGTCCTCGTTTAGGGACAGAAGAATCCGCTGACAAAGAAATCGACAAAGTGCTTCACGAAATGGGAGCTCCGCTGCTCGCTGAAAAAGTGATGGTCAAGCATGCGGAAGATCTCATCACCCGTTTCGAAGAGGTTAACGAATTAGGATCTTACGATTTTTCTTTGATCGAGAAAATGGGTGGGTGGTTAGGAAGAGCTTTAAGGTTCGATTGGAAGCATCACGTGCTGCAACGGTATCCGGAGTTTCATGAAATCTATGCCATCCATATGGGATTGGCGGGAGCGATAGATGATCAGTTGCATGTCAACCGATTAAAAAAATTCAAACGCCTTTTAGCGGAATTAAGGGAATGGATTTCGCAGAAAGAAACGGCCAAACACACGCGGGATATCGATTTGGATATCAACGATATCCGTGGCTATTTGCAAGAGTTTCTAGCTCACGTTCAGCGTTCGCTGGGGGTAGAAGGGGAATCCGCGGTAACGCGAGAGAGAATGGAAAAAATGTTCTCTCGGCAACTTTTAGAGTACCGTCACCTCTTTGGGTACTTTTTTTACCAATTCAACAATGACAATATCGACGAGTCGTTGATCCGTTCTAAATGCTATTTTGTCGATCAGTACTTTGAAGCGGTTGATAAAAAGCTCGCCGCAAGAAACATAACGTCAAAACCGTTGACATAATTCGACAACTGTTCTAGCCTATTGCTTCTTTATTCACAACACAATGAGGTTAGACATGAAACGACATTTGTCGAAGTTTTCCGCACTTATCGCCGCTGCAGCAGCATTGGGAACCTCCGGTTCCGCTGATGCCGACCACGTTTTCCAAGCCGGTCTTGGATACCGTCAAGACACTATCACTTGGGATGTCGATCGCAATGGACTCCCTCTTCCTGCATTGTCCGATGACAATCTCCGCTTCTACGATCTCGATATTATGTTCATCGGTGGTCGCGCAAAAGGTGGACTGGGATGCCTTTACTACCGCGCTGATATGGAATACGGATGGATTTTCAACGGCCGTCAAAAAGAAAAAGCTATTTGGACGACTGCAGAAACACAAACGACATTCCCGAATTCATCTTTCGGCAATACAGAAAAAACTGTTTTCGAAGCTGCTGTCCACAACCACTGCAAACGCCGCTACACATTTGATTTCGATTTCGGTTTAGGAATCCCTTTCCAATTGTACTGCAGCGAATTGCAATACACTCCGATGATCGGTTACTCCTACAACACGCAAAGCTTACGCGTGAAAGACGACGAGAAATTGGGTCAGAATTTCACAGATGTTCAGCAAGGCGAAATTGGGCTCGGCAGCTTCTCCACAGGTGGACATAGCAGCTACCGCACAAGCTGGTGGGGACCTTGGATCGGTTTCGATATGGCGTACGCAACAAGCGAATGCGGCATCTACTATAGTGAAATGGAGTTCCACTTTGCACGCGCACGTCGCCAAAGAAACTCTTCTGAAGGGATTCCTTTAGACAGCTACCAAAGAACAAAGCAAGCGTACATTTTTGCATGGAAAGTGGGCGCGGCTTACGCAATTAACGATTGCTGGCTGATTGACGGAAGCTTGAAGTATGTGGACGGTTTCTCGACAAAGAGCTCTTCTGATCAATTGAGCTGGAGATCCGGACAACTTCGCGTCGACGTAGGCTACCGCTACTAATCGCAAGAGGGCAGCCCACAGCTGCCCTCAATCCCTTGACAAATGACTTCTCATTTATGTCGACCTTTCAGGCCTCTGAGCTAATTTTGTACGCATACCCAGGCCTCCGCTTTGCTCAAAGTCGTCAACTTAAGCATTTAGGCTATACTTAGGTTTACTTCAACCCCTAAAGGGGTTACGAAGTGTAGCCCAGGGTCAGGAGCCATCCGAGCTTGCGAGGATGTGCGACGCAACCCTGGGGGTATTGTAATATCTCATCGTACCCCTCGGGGGTACCGCAGCAATTTGTAATAATCCGG
>CAMFKA010000075.1 GCA_945957185.1 uncultured Chlamydiaceae bacterium
TTCCTCCTCTGTGATCTCAGTGGCTCAGTGGTGATTAATTATGCAACAAGACCACTTTGTAAACACCCTCTTACTCTTGAGTCGCTGACAATAATTCCCTCTTGATGTTATGATGTCTCTATGACTGCATTACTTGGAATTCATCACTTACATAAATCGTTTGGAACAGAGATTCTCTACCAGGGAATCTCCTTCTTCATCTCGGCAGGGGATAGAATCGGCTTGCTAGGACCCAACGGCTCCGGAAAGTCTACGCTACTCAAAATTTTGATGGGATTGGAGTCGCCGGATCAGGGGAATATCTCTCGCAGGCAGGGACTGCGAGTGGGATATGTCAGCCAGGCTCCCGAATTTCCTCCGATGACATTGGAGGAGGTACTTCTTCTGGATGCTCCTCATGGAGATGAATTCGAACTTCAAACTCGCGCCCGTATCCTTCTTGGCAAAGCGCAATTTACCGATTTTACTCAGCGCGCCGACAAGTTGTCCGGCGGTTGGAAGAAGCGGTTGGATATCGCTCGCGCCCTCATGCAGGAACCAGAACTTCTTCTTTTGGATGAACCGACCAACCACCTCGACCTTGAAGGGATTTTGTGGCTTGAAAAGCTGTTAGCACGTGAAAATTTTGCCTATGTTGTCGTGAGCCATGACCGTTACTTCTTAGAAAATGTGTCGAACAAGGTTCTTGAGCTCAATCGTTGCTATCCGGACGGTCTCTTCATGAGCAATGGGGGGATGCAAGACTTCCAAGAGCATCGCGATGCCTTTTTGTATGCACAAGAGCAGCGAGAGAGGGGATTAGCCTCTGTAGTTAGAGATGAGATCGAATGGTTACGCAGGTCCCCAAAAGCACGCACTACCAAGTCGCAATCCCGCATTGACCGCGCTCAGGGGTTGATAGAAGAGCTTTCGGAAGTTAAAAAACGGAATAAAGTCCATCGCGTGGATTTAGAATTTTCCGCTTCAGAGCGTGAGACGCGCAAATTGATCACCGCAAAGAATTTAAGCAAATCCCTTGGAGGGAAGAAGCTATTCGATAAAATCGACATTACCCTCGCACCAGGAACCCGCTTAGGGATTGTTGGGAAGAATGGTACGGGAAAGACGACGCTTTTAAAAGTGCTTTCAGGAGCGATCACACCAGATACAGGAACGATCAAATACGCCGACGATCTCAAGCTTGTTTACTTCGATCAACACCGAGAAAAAATACCGATGGACGTCACACTCCGCAGAGCTCTTGCCCCTTTAAGCGATGTTGTCAACTACAGAGGTGCGCCCATTCACGTCAACGGATGGGCCAAAAAGTTTCTGTTTTCTCCCGATCGCCTGGAATTACCTGTAGGGTGTTTATCCGGAGGAGAACGCGCTCGCATTTTGATCGCAAAATTGATGTTGGAGCCCGCTGATGTTCTCTTTTTAGACGAACCTACAAACGATTTAGACATCCCCACACTTGAAGTGATCGAGCAAAGCTTGAAGGAGTTTGCAGGTGCCGTTGTGTTGATTTCCCACGATCGTTGTTTGATGGATCGTCTGTGCACAACGATTTTAGGGATGGGAGAAGGGAATGGTTCCGAACTGACATCACAATTTTATGCCGACTACAAGCAATGGGAGGAAGCGTCGTTTAACGCTGCTAACCAAAAGAATCAGCAAACTTCTAAGCAGAAAGCACCGCCCGCGCCTCCAAAACCAGCACCAAAGAAACTTTCTTATAACGAGCAGCGCGAGTTAGAGGGAATGGAGAAAGCGATTCATAAGGCTGAAGAGAGATTGGAAGGTCTTCATCAGCAAATCAACAATGGAGAAACGTCTTCTGAAATTTATCAACAACTAGCCGACACGCAGCATGAAGTGGAAACCCTTTATGCAAGGTGGCAAGTGTTGCTTGATAAATCAAGCTGATTTCAGTAGTCCTAAAGCGAATGAAAGGAATTGATCCATCGAAGGGTAATCCGCACGCAGCAAATCGTTACGACGGTTGAGTAATCTTTCGTTCCCTTTAAAAATAAATCCTAAAAGCTGCTTGATCTTACCGATTTTGGAGCGCTCAGACACTTCGCTTCGCATTTCTTTGCGGTAAACTTCAAGATAACGAAAGAGATCGTCAAGGTCATACGAAAACTCAATGCCGGCATAGTGAGCCTTGATTTGATGGAAAATGAAGGGGTTAATAATGCTTCCTCTTCCTATCATGAGGGCATCGCAGCGTGTTTGAGATACCATATTCACGGCATCCTGCACGGTCAAAATGTCCCCATTACCCACTACCGGGATTGATAAAATTGATTTCGCTTCCGCTATCAAGTCCCACCGCGCAGGGGGGCCATACCCTTCGACTTTCGTGCGAGGGTGCAAAGTTAATAATTTAATTCCACTCTCTTGCGCCGCTAGCAAATTTTCTTTGAAGAGAGAGGTATCTTCGAATCCCGAACGTAATTTTGCGGACACGGGAACGGATACGGCATTGACCATTGCTTTTGCGACATCGTAGAGGTGAGTGGGATCTTTTAATAAACTTGATCCGGCACCTCTCCCGGTGACGGTGTTAGAGGGACAGCCACAGTTTAAATCGATGCGGGGAGCTCCGCGTTGTTCCATTTCTTTTGCCATGAGAGCCATTAATTCCGGCTCCGATCCCATGAGTTGTGCTACCAAGGGGGTGGGGGAGAGCTCTGTGGAATCGTACTTTGCCGCTAAGCTAGGAATGTGTGGGTTGAGGGGAACGCGGAGGAAGTCGCGGACGGCTTCATCGAAGCCTCCGACAGAAGCCATCGCTTTGCGGAAGGTTTCATCGCCGACGCCTTCCATAGGGGCGAGCAATAAAAACGGACAGCCGTGTTGATTTTTTGGAAGTAACGTCATGGGAAGCATTATAGCATTGATTACAAACGGTGTACAGGAAAAAAAGCACAGTAACTTCCCCCCTGCCCCTGCCCTTGCCCCTGCCCTTGCCCAAATTTTTCAATAACAGGAGAAGGGACGACCTGGCTACCCCGTTATCTGGCACATACTCCAATAAACGAAGATTTTTTCGTGAAATTTGGGCACGGGCAAGGGCAAGGGCAGGGGTGAAGTTACTGCGCTGCATCTAGGAGAGACAGGTCGTTATACCGGAGTAAAAGAAACAACCTGAACGTTTGTTCTAAAGAAGTCATCAATGATGCGCGTGAGGTCTTCTTCCGGAACGCTTGGCTGTGGACGTAGAGTGTATTGAACACCCACGCAATCGTAGGGACCGGAATTAAATTGGGCGCCCATAAATTCCCTTTTCTCTTGGAATTCATACCGGATTCCAAGCATCGACTGTTGAAAATTGGGTTTTGTAGAGTTTGTTTCGACCCAAATTTTGGGGTTGCTGACTTTTGCTAACAGCAGTGTTTTGATTTGGTTGACGACGGTTTGCGCGCTCGCATTTTTACCGATATACTTTGCAATGGTGATCCGTTGGGTCCAATTGCTTTCATTTTCTGTTTCTAAAATATACTCCATGATAGGGGAGTTACTATCATCAGCAACCGCCGGTCCTATCGGTTTAAATGCAGATGGAACGGTGACGACCATTCCCAATTTTGGGGAGTCAGCCCAGTTGACGGGGAGAACGAAAGTGCGTTGATTGGAGGTTTTAGTGGTGACCACAGTGGAAGCCGTATCGGCAGCATGCAAACTCGTTCCAAGAACCACACAAGACGCTAGTAATAGTTTTAAACTCATTGTTTCCCCTTTTTATGCTGAGGCGATATGATAGCCGGTTTCAACTTTATAATAGCTCTGCCGCGCCGATTCCCGTGTTTTGAATCGATGGAGGTAGTTGTCGGTCGATTCTGCGACAACTTGTTCGGCAGAATTTAGGATGTTGTTCATTTTTTCACGTCGATTTTGAAGCATGTTGTTCAGTTGGTCGATATTCCACAACTTAATGCGAGGATCTTGAGTGACGTTGGGGTCGATATTCCTTGGGACGCTCAGATCGAAGATCACTTTTTTCCCTATCAGATCATCAGGAATGGAGTCTTTGTCAATTAAAGGTTCCTGAGCTTTTGTTCCGGCGATAATCCAATCAAATTCACCCCACCGGCAAAAGTCTTTCCACGGCATCGCTGCAACATCATGTGCTGCGGCGTATTCCTCTGCGACACTGTCCGTGCGGTTGCATAGAGTGATGTTTGTAAATCCTTTCTGCTTTAGAAATTTAAGGATTTTGAAGTTGATGTCGGAAGCCCCCAAAAAGAGAATAGGGGTGTCGAACGCTTTTGTTGCTGACGAGAGCTCCGCCGCATTTAAGATGGCATGCTCTAAATTAGGAATGCCCCTTTGCAAAGGAAGGCGACTGCGGACTTTTTTTCCAATCTGTAAAGACTTTTGAAACAAAAAGTGGAGGTCGCTAGGGACGGGAATCTGCTCCACAGTCTTTTCATACGCGATTTTGACCTGTCCCTGAATTTCGGTTTCAGCGACAATGGCGCTATCTAACCCTGCCGTCACACGGCAGAGATGGTGAAAGCAGTCAGAGCCAAAGAAAGAGTAGAGCTTTTGGTCGAACTCTTCGTCGATGTCGTTGCGGAGGATATTGATGAGGTAGCTATGCGATTCGGTTAAATTGTCGGAACAAAAATACACTTCTGTGCGGTTGCAAGTGGAGAGAAGGATGAAGGTGTGTTCCGCAGGGTGGATGTTGGACGGTGCGAAGCGTCGCTGGCACGTTCTGGCTAATGCTTCTCTTAATTTCAACTCTGCTAACCGATAATTGATTCCTACTACCCCAATGCGCATGTGTCAATTCCTTTGGCCCTAATTCATAAAAATATTTTTTATAGAGCATCGCGTGATTTTTGCAAACAAATTAGAGGGTTAAGAGGATAAATACGGCTTTATCACCACTTTCAGCTCGTTTGTGTTGATCCATAAGGGGTTGTTCGCCGAGGTGTAGGTGAACCCATCGTGCAATATTTTCTCTTTGCGGCCCCTAAGGTAAAGCTCTGCAGCTTCTTTATTTCCGGAAATGGTTTCCGGAATAATCATGAAGTGATCACCATACTCTACAGTGTGTCTTCCGTCGTCTTCTCCAACCATCAATTCATGGATTTTTTCTCCGGGACGTATTCCAATGATGTGGTACGGTTTTCCGGGAGCGACGACTTCGACGAGGTCGACGATCTTCATCGAAGGGATCTTGGGGACAAAGATTTCTCCTCCACGCATTCTGCTAAAATTCTTTAGAATGAAGTCGACAGCCTGATCGATAGTGATCCAAAAGCGAGTCATCCGTTCATCGGTTAACGGGAGCGATGGTGCTCCTTCGTCGATCATTTTCTTCCACATCGGGATGATGCTGCCGCGACTTCCCAGCACATTCCCATAACGCACAACGGCGAAGATGGTGTGTTTTCCCGATGCAACGTAAGACCTTGCGGCGACGAAGAGTTTATCGGAGCAAAGTTTCGATGCACCGTAGAGATTGACGGGATTGACGGCTTTGTCTGTCGATAGGGCAATGACCCGTTCGACGTTATTGTTGATCGCGGCATCGATGACGTTGATGGCGCCGTTGATATTTGTCTTTATAAATTCGGTGGGGTTGTACTCGGCAGCGGGGACTTGTTTTAATGCGGCGGCATGGACGACAACTTGGACATCATTAAATGCGCGGTCGAGCCGCGACGCATCGCGGACGTCTCCAAGGAAATAACGCATTTTGGGGCTTCGGAATGCTTCATCTTGCTGCTGCATTTCCCACTGTTTCCATTCGTCTCTGCTGAAGATGATGACGCGTCTGCATAAATCGTCTTTGATGAGTTTTTTCGCAAGTGCTTTACCCAAAGATCCTGTCCCGCCTGTAATCAGTACGCTCTTGTTTTTCAATGGATTATCTTGTTGTTGCTCGGACATCATCTTCTCCCATACCTAGTGTTTCCCCTTGTGTATATGTCATATTTTATTTTTCTGTATATGGTATCATGATGTATCCTTCCCATTATTGAGAGATTATGAGGTTCGCATGGCAAAAAAATACGACGAAAGCAGCGTAAAAACTTTGGATGCTTTGGAGCATATTCGATTGCGCTCGGGTATGTACATTGGTCGATTGGGAGATGGTTCCCATCCGGACGACGGAATTTACGTCATGTTGAAAGAGGTGGTCGACAATAGTATCGACGAATTTATCATGCGTCACGGCTCCGTAATAAATGTGAATGTCGATGACGCGACGGGGCAAGTTTCCGTACGCGATTACGGCAGGGGAATACCGCTTGGAAAGGTGATCGAATGCGTCAGTCAAATCAATACCGGAGCCAAATACAACGACGATGTGTTCCAGTTCTCTGTCGGACTCAACGGCGTAGGTACCAAGGCTGTCAACGCTCTTTCTAGCCACTTCTTAGTCCGCAGCTTCCGCGATGGAGAATATATGGAAGCGGCGTTTTCTCAAGGGAAATTGCTGCGCGAGAAAAAAGGGAAGACCTCAGAAAAGAATGGAACGTATATCGAATTTATTCCGGATACAGAGATATTTAAAAAGTATCGCTACCAGGATGAATACATCGAAAAAAGGATGTGGCACTACGCTTACCTCAATACCGGTCTCGTACTCGAATATAACGACCAGAAAATCGAATCGGAAAACGGACTTCTCGACCTTTTAAATGTCGAAGTGACGGACGATCGCCTTTACGAACCTCTTCACTACCGCGGCAAGCAGCTTGAATTCGCTTTTCTCCACACGGGTAGCTATGGAGAGACTTATTTCTCTTTCGTCAACGGTCAATACACTTCCGACGGGGGAACACACTTGTCCGCCTTCCGTGAGGGGCTGCTTAAAGGGGTCAACGAGTACTCCAAAAAGAACTTCCAAGGTGTCGATGTCCGCGAAGGGATCGTCGGGACTATCCTTGTCCGCGTCAAAGATCCAATTTTCGAATCGCAAACAAAAAACAAACTGGGAAATACGGAGTTGCGTGGTCCTGTCGTTCAGGAAGTTAAAGACGCCGTTGTGGATCTATTATACAAAAATCCTACCGTAGCCAATAAAATCATCGAGCGGGTCATCTTCAACGAAAAGCTTCGTAAGGAGCTCTCCGCTGTCAAAAAAGAAGCAAAAGAGAAGCAGAAGAAAATCTCTTTTAAAATCCCGAAATTGCGCGATTGCAAGTACCACTTAGAAGATCCGCAAGGGAAGAATACGATGATATTCTTAACGGAAGGAGATTCCGCTAGCGCCTCGATCGTGTCTTCGCGCGATCCGATGACTCAAGCCGTGTTTTCACTCCGTGGTAAGCCCCTTAACGTCTACGGCATGAAAATCGATCAGCTGTACCGCAACGAAGAGATGTACAACTTGATGAGTGCTCTCAACATCGAAGACGACATCGCCAACCTTCGCTACCAAAAAGTGATTCTGGCTACCGATGCTGACGTCGACGGGATGCACATCCGTAATTTGCTGATCACCTTCTTTTTAACTTACTTTGAAGCGTTAGTAGTGAATGGTCACCTCCATATTTTGGAAACACCGCTCTTTAAGGTGCGAAATAAAGAAAAAACGATCTACTGCTACTCGGAAGAAGAGAGAGATAAAGCGATTGAAAAACTGAAGAAAGGGGTTGAAATCACGCGGTTTAAAGGATTGGGAGAGATTTCACCAAACGAGTTCAAACAATTTATCGCGAAAGATATCCGACTGATACCGGTCACAGTCAATACCTTTTCAGATATCAAGCATACTCTAGAATTCTACATGGGAAAAAACACTCCCGAACGCAAGCAGTTTATTATGCAAAATTTGATCAACGAAGACAAGGAAGTGTCGGATCTTGTCAAAGCGGGAGCTACAGATGAAGAATAACAACGAAATAAAATTAGATGACGTCAAACACGTCATGCGTGACAACTGGATTCGTTACGCTTCCTATGTCGTGCTGGACCGCGCCATTCCCGATGTTGTAGATGGATTGAAACCTGTACAACGCCGCATTTTAAGCACTCTTCGTAATATTCACGACGGTAAACTTCATAAAGTCGCCAACGTTGCCGGGCAGACGATGGCGCTGCACCCTCACGGTGATGCGGCGATCACAGAAGCACTGGTGAATATGGCTAACAAAGGGTACCTCTTGGACACTCAAGGGAACTTTGGAAATATCTACACCGGCGACCCTGCTGCTGCACCGCGTTATATCGAAACTCGATTGTCAGCGTTGTCGATGGCTACGATGTTCAATCCCGACCTCACTCCAATGCTCCCTTCCTACGACAGCAGAAACATGGAGCCTGTCACTTTGCCTGCAAAAATCCCTCTGTTATTAATACAAGGGGCCGAAGGGATCGCTGTAGGGATGGCAACAAAGATATTGCCTCACAATTTTGTTGAGCTCATCGAAGCTGAAATTGCTATTTTAGAGGGCAAACCTTTTGAAATTCTCCCCGACTTCCCTACCGGAGGCCTTATGGACGCCTCCGACTACAACAAAGGTCTCGGAAAAGTTAAAATTCGGGCGAAAGTGGAAATCCGCGATCCCAAAACCATCGCTATCACCGAAGTGTGCTACGGAACGACGACCGAGCAATTGATCCGATCCATCGACGAAGCTGCCAAAAAAGGGAAGATCAAGATCGAGTCGATCAATGACTACACCGCGGAGAAAGTCGATATCGAAATCAAATTGCCTCGAGGGCAGTATGCGGAAGATTTAATTGACGCTCTCTACGCCTATACGGAATGTGAGATCACTCTCAATTCGCAGATTGTTGTCATTAGGGACGATATGCCTTGGGAGCCCACCGTCGATGATATCCTTCACTTCCATGTGGAAAAAGTTAAGGGGTACCTGCAAAAGGAGCTAGAGCTAGTAAAAGAGCGTCTCGAGCAAAAGATTTTCGAGAAGACATTGGAGCAAATATTTATCGAAAATAGGCTCTACAAAAAGATTGAGAACGTTGCCGACTACGATGAAATTCATGATGTCATTGCGACTTCCTTAAAACTCTACCACTCGCAATTAATCCGAGTACCCACCTACGAAGATCGAGAAAAGCTGTTGAACATTCCCATCCGCCGTATCTCTCGGTTCGATATCAACAAGAACGAAGAGGAAGTTGTCGGATTAAATAAGGATCTCGCTGCGGTCGAAAAGAACCTCAAAAGTATCGTCAAATTCACGATCAATTATCTTAGAGAATTGATCCAAAAGTTTGGAAAACATTTCCCCAGAAAGACCGAAATCAAAGAGATTGGTGCCGTTGATTTGCGCGCTATTGAAACGCGGATGATCAAAGTAGGCTTCGATCCGGAAACGGGCTTTATCGGAACAAAAGTGCAAAGTGATGTGTCGTTTGAATGCACCAATTTCGATAAAATTTTGCTGATGTTTAAAGATGGAACGTATAGCGT
>CAMFKA010000076.1 GCA_945957185.1 uncultured Chlamydiaceae bacterium
ACAGCTCCTACGTCGCAGTGGGCTATAAAATCAGTCGCGCTCGCGCTCTAGCTGCGATTTTCCTTCAGATTTTCCTTAAGTTGACACCATTGCCCCCGCGCCTCCGCGTTCTTGCTATCGTTCCTTGAAGATTGATTTTCTAATTTGAACAAGGAAATGAATTGCTCTTTTCAAATTCGGTAGAATCAGACATACTACCGGTAGTTATTGTGTTGAAGGAGTCGCCATGTTTAGAAAAATTTTCGCTCTACTTTTATTACTCCCGTTGCTCATCTGCGCGCAAGAAGGGATGATATTGCGCGATAATTTATCGAAAGCGCAACCGGGCGACTATATTGTCACCATGCAAGGAAAAAACTACACCGTCCTGCTTATTCAAGCGAAAACTTACAATTCCCTCACCATTCAAGAGATCACCACCACCACAAGCAAGCTTAAAACAGAGCAATATCCCAACTGGAAGAAATGGGTGGAAGGGGGAGGCCCCGGCAGTACCTCATGGGTGCAATACACCATCGACCTCAACAACGGACTGTTACAAAATTTCAAATCGCTTCAAAAAACAGGATGGACAGACCTCCCTCAAAGAGAAAATTTTTTAACTACCCTCCTCAACTTGAAACTTAAGAAGATTCCCATCCAAAATCGAAAGAAATATGGGATGGACATCATTACAGGAACCGATGACCCCACGCGCGTCTGGCAACCTAAGATGGTCGTAGAAGGGCGTCAAATTGACGGCGTTCTCTTCGATGCCTGGAAGACACAGTGGCCTAATGACAACACTGAAATGGCTGGGCGTACAGTGGAGATCTATCTCCCCTCCGATGACGGGCATTACCCCTCCTACTTCCCCTACTGGCTGCAGATTAGCGGAACTATCGGCAAAGCAAAAGTCAGGATCATTGATTCTGGAACTCAACTCAAATCCCCCCACTACTAAGCTATAAGGACGTATCCATGTTTCCTTTCTCAAAAACTCTCTCTTTATCGAAATGCAGACGCATCATGCGTCACGCTCAAAATCTTTATGAGAAGCATGGAAAATCCCTTCCCCCAAAACCCTTAGCCAAGTGTGAAGCGTTATTAGCAGAACTCGATGGCGCTTTGTTGTCACAGAATCGGGAACGCGCTAGCGAGCTAGCACCACTAGTTGAAGAGTTCTCCCGCGAGTATTTAGAGCCTCAAAACAGTGTACGTGACAAAACGTTGGGATGGTTGGAAGCGATTGGAGCCTTAGTTTTAGCAATCATTGCCGCGGTCGTCATTCGTCAAATGTGGTTTGAACTGTATGAGATTCCCACCGGATCGATGCGCCCCACTTACCGTGAAAAAGACCACCTTACCGTCTCTAAAACACAATTTGGCCTTAACATCCCTTTACAATCGAAACATTTGCTATTTGATCCGGCTCTCGTCGAACGCACAGGTGTCGTCACCTTCAGCGCAGAAGGAATGCCCATTGCAGATGCCGAAACCACTTGTTTCTATTTTCTTCCCTGCACAAAACGATTGATTAAACGGATGATCGCTCTTCCGGGTGACACACTCTACTTTTATGGCGGAAAACTCTACGGTATCGACAAGGATGGTCATCCACTTGAAATCTTGCAAGACCCCGCCACAATGGGACAATTGGAACATTTGCCTTTCATGAACTTTGAGGGCGATGTCGAAAACCCTAATGGGAAAGAGTTTCTTTTTCTCCACAATAGAATCGCCATTGGAAAATTGGAAGTAGGCGGTTTCGGAGAACTTGTGGGCTCTGTTTTTGACGGAAAAGAGTGGATTAAAGACAATCCATTTGCTCAAAAAGCTCCTCACAATACTGTACAGACATTTAGTGACTGGTTCGGCATTCGCAATTTCGCTATGGCGCGGCTGTTGACAAAAGAGCAAATGCAAGAAGTGTCTGATTTCGATCTCAAAGAGGTCGGAGATGGCATTTTATACCTTGAATTGCGACACACCCCCTCCCTTAATGTCCCTCCGCCGATGATGATCAGTAACGGATTCACTAGAACAGCGATGTTGAATGGTTTCCGCACATTCATTCCCCTACAACAGCAGCATCTGGATGCCATCATGGACAACATGTACACCGCGCGTCTCGTCTTCAAGAATGGACAAGCGCAGCGGTATAGCTTGCAGATGCAGCCTTGCGGGCCATTTTGCCCAAAATTCCCCAATGTTGCCGACGGCACCTACGAATTTTATCACGGCAAACTTCAAAAAGTGGGTTTTGGAGGAGTGTTATCAGCAGTAGACGGAAACAATCCTTTACTGGAAAGAACACCCGAAAATATTCAACGGTTGTTTAATTTGGGAATCGAAATGAACACTCATTACGAACCTAAAGGAAAACAGCAGATCTACTACCCAAATCGCTACGCCTACATGCGAGATAATGAATTATATGTCCTGGGGATCCCGCTCTTCAAAAAAGACGATCTCGTTCTAACGGATTTTCTGAAAAAAGAGATAGATCGAGAGTCGAATAGCAATCCCCTGCGTCCCTATGTCGCATTCAAGGATTACGGCCCCCCTCCCAGCACGGAATTTATCCAAACTTTTGGGCTAAAAGTCCCCGAAAAAGGGTACTATGTCCTAGGGGATAACCACGCGATGAGCGGCGATAGCCGCGTCTTTGGGTTTGTTCCGGAAGACAATCTCCAAGGAGTGCCAAGTTTTATCTTGTGGCCATTTGGTGAGCGTTGGGGATTCCCGGCAAACAACGATTACCCTGTATTTGTGCTGCCGCGCATGATTATTTGGGCTGTCGTTGCGCTGATTTTGGGGGCTTGGTGGCTGTGGCACCGTCGCCGGATTCGGCAGCCTATCTTCAAGAAAATTTGAAAGTTGATCTTTTTCACGAGTTCAGTTTGTGCATTGGATGAGTTTTTCTCGAGATATTTATACCCGTTTATATCAGATTTTAGATATAAACGAGTATAAATGAGTATAAGTTAGGTGAAAAACGATGGATGTTATCCAAAATCCCTTCTCTCCCGGTGCAGGTGCCCCCCCTCCAGAACTAGTAGGTCGCGATCCTATTCTTCATGAAGCACGCACACGGAGAGCTCGCTTTTACCGTACCTCTTTTTGATGAATTTTTGATTAGGACTATTCCAAATTAGAGCCTATTTTGCTTACGCTCCGCTTGATTATAACAATTTTTGTCATTTCATCGTTTTATCGTTTTTGTTAAATCAAATTTGATCTCAACGATGTAACGATGTAACGATAATTTTGCGAATCCTCGACCCTCAAAAATTTCATTCTGTTAGTGTAAAATTTAAATTTTCACTAAATAGTTTACAAAAAAATAAATATATGCTACAATTTGTTTAAATTATTAAAAAGTGAGTGTTTTATGGCCGTTTTTCTAAAACAAGCGTACAACAGTTTGGGGTTTTATTCTGACAGAACAATGATTACCATTGAAAATGAACTATCTGTTACGCAAATGAAAACCACACATAATTCGTACGACAACCGCATAGATTCTAAAACTTCATTCATAAAAAAATGTCTTAATTACGGTGCCTTAGCAGGATACATCCCTGTAATTGGAACTATAGTTGGAATTGCAAGAATTATATTTGGGTCTATGGCCCTTGAAGATTCAAAAAATTCATACCTTGATGGGGAAGGAAGATTAAACAAACTTAAACAATTTGGTAATGCTCAGATCTGCAGAGGTGCAATCGAAACGCTGTCGTTAGGATGTGTGTTCATCATTCCCGACTTGTTCGCCACTACGGTACGTTTTTGTTCCAGTTCACCTCAGCCACAAAGAGAAGCAAAAATCGTATAGTCCGCACATTCACGAAATGCCAGGCCGGGGACGGCCTGGCTACTCTAATCAAATTGATCTCAAGTTTTTTCAGTAAGAAGAAGCTTTCTTGCATATTCAAATAGCATCGTCAATTGCTCTTCCCTTTGAACACACTCCGGTCCTCTTTGATCTCGCAATGTGAGCACCAAACCCGCTATATAACTTTTGAAATTGCTGTCGTTAATTTCACCGGAGCTAACTAACGCTTTGATCGCACACGCGACTATCAATGTTCCGGTTCTACCCACTCCCGCTCTGCAGTGAACAACGAGTGGACTTGAAGAAAATAGCGTACGTAGCTTCTCAACTTTATCCACCAAAGCCTCTAATTTGCTTAGAGAAATCGATTTAAAATCTCTCCACGCCTCAGCTTTTATGTAAATAAACTCATGAGGGGGGAACTCTCCTCCGCTGTGGGGGGACAAAATGTGATTCGTAGAGAGGTAAGCTTCCTGCGATTCTTCTAAGCTTTTCAATTTAATATCAAAATTGATTCCGGTAGCCCCTGCACGAAACCCGACTCTTTCATCATTATGAATATAATCATCACAAATTTCTTCCGGAGATGTGAGATTAAAAACAGCGGGAATATGGTGTTCGATGAGAGTGCGCCAGAAGAGCTCTTCTCGCAACAAACCCATTTCCATATGACAGTGGGGAGCTTGTGTTGCGATGAAAGGATGACCTGCTATCAACTCCACATGGTTCGCATTAAAAAAATAGTCGTTTATCTTCAACATAGTAGCTTTAGGAGGGAGATTATTACTAAATCTATCTACTTTATGTAGCTTGTCTCCAATTTCATATGTAAGAGAGATTCGGCATTGTGGTTTAGAATGCCCTTTAAGTCTTTTAAAAATGTTTGAATCGTCTTCTTTGTCAATTCCAACGATCTCTTTATTGATGTATTCCAACCGACTGACGACCGCGTCGGTTAATAGTGTCGGTATTCCTGATGCTGACATTTATCCTCACGAACTAGCATTAATGTTAATATTCACACCTGAGCAAGCCTTCTTGCACCTTTACCGGCTCTTTATAAACAAAATCTCCTTGGAATTTTTGGTGTAGCAGATAGGCAGGCAGATAGACGACGCCCGTATTCCAAAATTGATGGGTTCTGAGAGATTTTTCAACTAGAATACCATTCTCAATGACGTGTTGAGTCTCTGCAGCTCCAAAAGGCAAATGCAGCGAGCTTAGCAGAGGGGTTTGCCATTTGTTGGGGATCTTTTTGATAAGAGAAAATATGAATCTGCAAGCACCTTCCGGTTCCGTATCCAGAAGGTGTATCTTGAACAAATTCGGCATTTTCCAGCTTCCTACAACCGCTTCAATTTTTTCGTGGGACCACTTTGCGCAGTTTTCTGACTCGATCTGATAAACAAAATTTCCTACTCTTGACGAGCGTATATCCTGTGCGATCTCATGCATTAGATCAAATCCTTGCTCTGAAGTCAAGGAAAATGAGTACTGCGCATGCTGTCGATGGGTATAGTAGACATTTTCGTCCGGATACGCCACTGTGGCGGGAACTGTGCGGCAGAAGAACGATAAGTTCTCTATGACTGACCCCGGAAACTGATAAGCGAATTTTCCAAAATCGTAGATAGCGTAACAGCTGTTCCCCATGGGGATGGCGAGCTCGATGTAGGCGTGGGTCTTTTCGAAATCAAGCGATGGGCTACTCCTGGATGCTGTCGCTGCAACATTCCAAACCTGACCGTCCATATGAGCGCCGTAGCGCTCTTTAGCCTCTGCAAGCGTTAACACTTGCAATCGGGGCAAATATTTCCACCATCCCGGCTGGTCAACATCGATGATGCGGTAGTCTCTGGCAGCAGCATCCCACCATCCGAGGCGGTGAACGTTCCAATTGATCACTCCGTCGGCCATGAATTCGAGATTCCCGACGCGAAGGCCCTTGTGTTTAAAGATGTCGAAGATTTGGTCGATAGTGAGGCGATAATTCCCTCGAAAGCACACCTCTTCTCTACCGTCTAAGATGTTGTGTTCGATTCCCTCAAAAGGGAGGGTGACTTTGTCGGGATATATTTTGATGATATTACCACCTTGCAGGCCGATACGGCCGTTGAGGTGACATTGAACCAGCTTTTTTTGTAGTTCGGGGTACTCTATAAAGAGCTGAGGGTGGATCCCATCGCGAATCACCCACTTAAAGAATGCAGACTGCAGATGGGGGTCGCGTAAGAGATGTTCCAAAAAGTCTGTGCGCGTGGCGGTGTAAGTGAGATAATCGACCTCTTTAGGCGTTAGCTCCTTATCTTGGATCAACGGTTGTTTTTCCTTCCACTCGCGAGCAGTTATCAGGATATCCATCGCACACTCCTTGAAGGACTCCCATCCATATTCTATTATAATTATATTATTATAATAATAACTACAACTACACGTTAACTAAATCGTATCGCACTGACAATCAAGCACTTGCAACAACTATTATTTCGTACCCCCCTAATCCCTTTTGGTTGAAGAGATCTGCTCCTTCGTGGTACACTTCGTTTCTATCACATTTTTTGAGAGATTATAATGACAGAAGAAAAAACCGCTTATGAAGCTCAATCAGTAGAACCAAAATGGAACGCGTTCTGGAAGGAAAACGACTTTTTCAAAGCCGATCCCCTCTCCAAAAAACCGGCTTATTGCATCGTTATCCCCCCTCCTAACGTTACCGGCCGTCTTCATATGGGACATGCCCTCGTCATGACGCTTCAGGATGTGCTCATCAGATGGAAACGGATGTCCGGTTTTGAAGCCCTTTGGGTTCCCGGAACCGACCACGCGGGGATTTCGACTCAAACTGTCGTGGAACGACACCTGATGAAAACAGAAAATAAGCGACGCACGGATTATCCTCGAGAAGAGTTTTTAAAGCATGTTTGGAATTGGAAAGAGCAGAACGAGCATGAAATTGTGAATCAGCTCAAGATGTTAGGGTGTTCTTGTGATTGGAGTCGACAGCGTTTTACGATGGACGAAGAGAACAATCGATCGGTAAGAACCATTTTTAAGAAACTCTTCGAACAAGGGTTGATTTACCGTGGAGACTACCTTGTCAACTGGGATCCGGTGACACAAACTGCTCTGGCAGACGATGAAGTGGAGCATGAAGAGCAAAACTCATTCCTATGGCACTTGCGGTATCCGTTGACCGACGGATCGGGATCGATAGAAATTGCGACAACTCGTCCTGAAACAATGCTGGGAGACACCGCTGTAGCCGTTTCCCCGAAAGATCCCCGTTATCAGCACCTTATCGGCAAAACATTGCGTTTGCCGTTAATGAACAGAGACATCCCTATCATTGCTGACTATCTGGTCGATCCGGAATTCGGGACCGGCGCTGTAAAAGTGACCCCTGCACACGACCCAAACGACTACGCCATGGGAACAACACACAAGCTTCCGTTCATCAATATCATGACTTCGGATGGAAAAATCAACGAGAATGGTGGAGTTTACGAAGGGTTGACCATGAAAGAGGCGCGCCAAAAAGTGGTCGCCGACATGCAGGAATTAGGTTTACTCGTAAAAACCACTCCTCATGTGAATCGCGTAGGCGTCAGCTACCGCTCCAAAGCAATCATTGAACCTTATCTTTCCAAACAATGGTTTGTGAAGATGGAAAAATTCGGCGTCCGTTTACGCGAGATTGTCGAATCCGGAAAAGTAAAAATCATCCCTAAAAACTGGGAAAACACCTATTTCCATTGGATCGACAACCTCCGAGACTGGTGCATTAGCCGTCAGCTGTGGTGGGGACATCGCATTCCGATTTGGTACTCTAAAGCCGACCCCGAAAAACTCATTTGCTACGATGGTGAAGGGCTTCCTCCGGAAGTGGCGGCACATCCGGATGATTGGGAGCAAGATAACGACGTTCTTGACACCTGGTTTTCATCGGCATTGTGGCCTTTTGCTGCACTTGGATGGCCGAATAAGACTCCGGAACTCGAAAAGTTCTACCCCAATAGCGTTCTTGTGACAGGACACGACATCCTCTTCTTCTGGGTGGCACGAATGATCTTGATGGGCGATTATGCAATGGACGCTCCCCCCTTCCCTGAAACATTCCTCCACGGCCTCATTTATGGAAAATCGTACTGGAGAAATAACCCCGGAGGCGGAATCACTTACGTTTCGGAAGAGGAGCGCGTCGCTTATGAGCGTGGAAAAACTCCTCCAAAAGACGTCCATTTCAAATGGGAGAAGATGTCCAAAAGCAAAGGGAATATTATCGATCCTCTTGAAGTGATGGCGGAGTACGGTACCGATGCGATTCGGATGGCATTGTGTGCAAGCGCGACGCAAGCGAGAGAGATCGATTTGGATTTACGTCGCTTTGAGGAGTATAAAAATTTCGCCAACAAAGTGTGGAATGGTGCGCGTTTTGTGTTCATGAATCTGGGAGACCTGTCAGCGAAAGATCTTTCAGAGCCTTTGGATATGAAGGACTTGCAACTTGAAGACCGGTGGATTCTCTCGCTTCTCAACCGCACAGTTCAAGACGTCAACCAACGCCTTTCGACGTATCAATTTGATCAGGCAGCAACCTTGGCTTACGACTTTTTCTGGAAAGATTTTTGCGCAAATTACGTGGAAATCAGCAAGCCCATTCTCTTCGGTAAGTCGGGAGACACAAAAGCTCAGATCACTAAACAAAAACTGTTAGTGGTCATTCTTTGTCAGGCGATGAGATTGCTGCATCCTATGGCTCCATTTATCACTGAGGAGTTGTTTCAAAAGCTAAAAGAGCGTTTTGATGGAGCGACATGTCAGCAAGCCGATCCTTATACGAAGGAGCTTATCAATGCGTTAAACGCAAAAGCGTGCGCTGTTGCTCCTTACCCACAGGTGATCCAGGAAAGCGACATCAATAGCGAAGTTGAAAAAGCGTTTGAACAAGCTAACAATGTGGTCTACACCGTCCGCAACATCCGCGGAGAGATGAAGATTCCGCCTGGAGTCGCAATCGATTTACACTTCGTCAATGCTCCAAAAAATATTGCCGACAACTTATCTGTTATCGCAGCATTGATCCGCACAAAATCGCTGCAGCTACATGCGCAAGAGCCGCAGTTGGGTATGTGCAGCGTCGGCATGGTAGACGGCATGAAAATTTTGGTTCCCATTCCAGATGAGCTGTTGGCTCAAGAAAAAACGCGTCTTTCCAAGGAGAAAGAGCGTTTGGAAACGTCGATTCTTCGGATCGAAACTCAGTTAGGCAACGAGGAATTTGTACAAAATGCTCCTGCAGCATTGGTACAGAAGCAGCAAGGCTTGCTTGAAAAATCTCGTTTAGAGCTCAACGAAGTTGTGGCTAAGCTGACGACGATCGGATAGACGTATAACGAACGAAATGCCAAGCCGAGGAACGATGGTGTCAACTTAAGGAAAATTGGAAGGGAAATTGCAGCTAGAGCGCGAGCGCGACTGATTTTAT
>CAMFKA010000077.1 GCA_945957185.1 uncultured Chlamydiaceae bacterium
GCAAACGGTCGCCATAGCGGTGGGTCGTTTCCTCTTCGGAGGCTTCACAAACTTGCGTCAAAAGACGCGTCAGCGACTCCGAAGATATTTTTTGCGTGATCTTGGCGACTACACTTTCCGGTAGATTGATTTCACGGTGTTCTGTTTTACGTCCCAGTTGTCCTAACAGCACTTCGAGTTGTGAGGGATCCACTTGATTGCTCTCTAACAAACGTTCGATCCACCGGACTACATCCGTTACAGGTAAAACGGCAGAGAGCGGCGCGTGCAGCAATACGCGAGCTCCAAATCGACCTAGCGACCAAAAATCAGCTTTATCGCCTTTTCCGGATACAATTTTATTGACCAATGCGGTGCCCCATTTCAGCTTAACAGCTCGGTCCAACCACTCTAGTGAGGCTATCAACCGAAATTTTTCTGACAGGGCGTACTCCTCTCTACCCGCTTTCACCTTTTCCCCCAGCCCCGGCAGCAATTCTGCAGCGATTTGTTGTTGCTGTCCCCGTGACAACCCACCGCTGATGCGGCGAAGCGCAATCCAAAATTGAATTTTCTCGTCGGCGTCTAAAACTTGGCGATCTTCCAAAACACACTTCCATACCGCTTTGATGCGGAAATCGTCCATGGGGTATCCGAATCCGGGACGCAAAAAATATCCCAAAGCGTTCCACCAACGCTGGCGCAATTTGGAAGATTTTTGCCTTGCCGGTGCAGCTTCCAAGATTGTGTCTGCAAAAGCACGAAGCAGGGACACCGGCCATTGATGTCTTTCCAGTTGCAAAGACCCCTCGATACTTTCATAGAAAGGTTTTTGCACATTTCCTTCTGCAAAATACTCTCTAATCATTCCTTGCAGTTGTTGTACACGCTCCTGATCGACCAATTCATCCTGACGCGCCTCTCCTATAGCTAATAGAGCATCTTCTTGCCCCGTTGCTGCCTTTAACTGAAACTCCAATTTCCACACATGTGTGGTGTCGATTGCTTTCAAACAAAGCGCCAAAGTTCCTAAGCTGGTGTATTCCGCTTCCAAATTCACCGGAATTAACGTTTGGTCTCCTTTTCCAAAGCGAAGTAGAGTTTGAATGGGAGGGAGAGGATGCATCTCGAGTGGATCGATGGGAACAATCTTCCCCGGGGTATCATTGATGCGTACGTGGGAGCTGTAAAGCTGGAAGCTTACAGCGGTATTTGCCTTTAATTTAAAAATCTGTTCGGCGCGGTAGTGGTACCCTTCTTCAACTCCTCGAGGAAGCAACGTCAAAGCGCTTCTTTCCCCATCTTCGGTTTGCAATTCAATGTAAAAGGTGCGCGCGGAGCCTCCGGATATCTTTTTTCCAATCCCGCGACGCGCCAGTCCGTAATAGCAGGCGCCAAGGCCGACGGCCAGGTCAAGGCTGTAAGAGGGAAGTTCTGCAACGGCGGTGGCGGGAAACCATTTTCTAAGCGAACTTAAGATTGCGTGACGGAACGGTTCCGGCTTCAGCGATCCCCCATTGAACAAGACGTAATCGGGGCCGTTTTGTGAAGCGTGTGAACGGTAAAAATTGGCGAGATGTTTTGTGATAGCAGGTTCGGTTTCGTACGGGAGCCCCATTGCCGATAAACCGCCTTTTCTTTGCAGTCGGCACGCATCTTCCCACTCTAAAACAGGAAAAAATCCGTTCAAAATGAGACTATCAAGCTCTTCGCGCGTGATTTCGACAGTTTGCCCCCCTGCAATCACTTTGGAGCCGCTACCTTGGAAGTGAAGACGATATACCGGTTCGCCGCTATAGAGCGCTTCTTTAGCATTTCTCGCTTCATGACGCAGCTGCAGCCACTGGGACAGAGTCAGATCGCTGTTGTTGAGTTTAGTCACAATCACATGGGCGATAGCTTGATCGATGTTATCTCCCCCCAGCAACAAATGATCCCCAACAGCTTGTCGGCTGTAGACACCGTTGAAGTAAGAGATCAAACTAAAATCTGTGGTGCCTCCGCCGACGTCGGCGACAAGAATTTGGGTTCCATCAGAGAATGTTTTGTCGGGATTTTTTTCTATCCACGCATAGAATGCGGCTTGTGGCTCCTCTAGCAGCGTTGTATTCCTTAATCCGGCGAGTTTTGCCGCTTCCAGCGTCAACATCCGAGCTCCTTCATCAAAAGATGCCGGGACAGTAAGGACGATCTCTTGCTCTTCAAAAAATGCTTCGGGGTCGCCTTTAGCAAAAGAGTGGTTCCACGCTTCGCGGATGTGTGCTAAATAGGCTTTTGACGCCTCAACCGGACTGATTCTATCGCTTTCATCGGGAGCTTCCGGAGGCAAGATCCGATTCTGTCTTGCGCTTGCTGCGTGGCAAAGCCAGCTTTTGGCTGACTGGACAAGGCGTGTCGGCACCTTTTCTCCCGCAGCAAGAGCGCGCTGCCCCACAGCGAATTTGCGTTGTTTGTCCCAAGGGAGGGGGTAATCCCCTTTTAGATAAAACGATGCTAGTGATGGAAGATTTTCCAAATGGTCGTGCGCATTCAGCTGCGGAATTTTAAAATGGTGGATGCGGGGACGCTCGGCAGTTGTGTCGGCATAAAACACGCAGCTGTTTGTCGTCCCCAGATCGATTCCTATAACAAATCTAGACATCGTCTAACTTAACTAATAAAGGATTTTGGATCTTCATAAGTGTAGCCTAAATCATGAGCAACAGCACTGTTGGTGACATGACCGAGGCAGACATTCAATCCTTGACGGAAGTAGATATCGTCTGCAAGCGCTTTTTTGTACCCCTTGTTTGCCAATTTTAGGGCGTAATCCATTGTCGCATTTGTCAATGCTAGCGTCGATGAACGGGCACAGGCTCCGGGCATGTTAGTGACGCAATAGTGGACAACGCCATCGACGATGTAAGTGGGCTCTGCGTGGCTTGTGGGCTTCGAGGTCTCACTGCAACCTCCCTGATCGATTGCGACATCGACAAAAACAGCACCCTTGCTCATGCGTCGGATGCATTCCCTCGTCACGAGCTTTGGAGCCAATTTTCCCGGAATCAAAACCGATCCGATCACTAAATCGGCGTCAGCAACCGACTCTTCGATCGTCGTAGAAGTCGAATACAAAGTTTCCAATTTTGGGCCGAAGAGGGCATCGAGAGCACGAAGACGGTTGAGATCGCGATCGATGACAACAACGGAGGCTCCTAGTCCACAAGCCATTCTGGCGGCTTCTGTTCCTACTACGCCCCCGCCGATGACGACGACGCGAGCAGGAGAAACCCCCGGAACGCCACCTAAAAGGACACCTTTTCCGCCGTGATTGAGTTGGAGGGATGTCGCTCCCACTTGAACAGCAATTCTTCCTGCGATTTCGCTCATAGGAACGAGCAGTGGGAGCCTTCCGTGAGCATCTGTAACAGTTTCGTAAGCGATAGCGACGACTTTTCGTTCGATTAAAGCGGCAGTTTGCACCGGATCGGGTGCAAGGTGGAGATAGCAAAATAGAATTTGTCCCTCTTTAAGGAGAGGGTATTCCGCCGCTTGAGGCTCTTTCACTTTGATGATCATTTCTGCAGTGTAGACGTCAGCAGCAGTCGGTACGATCTGCGCTCCGGCCTGTTGGTAGATTTCGTCGGTGAAACCAATTGTTGTTCCTGCGTTTGATTCCACTAACACATGGTGTCCGGCCTCGCTGAGAGCACGTACCATTGCCGGGGTTGCTCCTACGCGGTACTCATGATTCTTTATCTCTTTTGGAATTCCAATTTTCATTTGCCTCCGACGGGTAAAGTTTAAAGCAGAATGATATACGTAATGGCAGGCTTCATGCAAGATGAATAAAATAGCAAAAAATGAATTGATTTCCTAAAATCGGCACCTATGAGAAAGACATTGTTATTCCTATTTCTAATATGCTGCGGCATACAACTCGAAGGGTATTCTGTTGCCGAGCTAATCGAATTAAGCTTGCTCAACAGCCCGGAAACTGCGGCGGTCGCGCAACAGGTGATCCGATCCGAAGGGTCTCTAGGGGTTATCTACAGCGATAAATATCCGAAATTATCGTTGAATGCCACCGTGAAACACGGCAGGGATTACAGTTTCATCAACGGTCCACTTACCAATTTTACGTTTCTACGCGGAGACATTGTTCTCGATTACTTGCTATTCAATTTTGGGAAGCTCGATCACTCGATCCAATCTGCACGCGCCCTCGTAGCAGCCTCGCTTTATAGTCGCGATTTTTCTGTGCAGCAGGTCATGATCAAAACTCTGCGCGCCTATTTTCAAGCTAGCCGTGCCGCAGTAAATCTAGATGTGGAGAAGGGAACTCTTAAACAGACTGAAGAGCTATTAAAAGGAACGGAAGAGCTTATCAAAGCAGGGTTGAAAGGGAAGACAGATTTGTTGGCGCTGCAAGTGCGAAAAAACGACAACCTCATGCGCTTAAAAGAGAGGGAAGCGGACTACTTGTCTGCAGTTGCGCATCTGAACATTTTGATTGGAAAATCGACTGACGTTCCGCTGGAGTTAGCGCCACTCGATGATGTCCCCGCTGTAAGGCCTTTGCTTGACACCTCTCGATATCTGCGTTCGGATCTGCAAGCAAAATACAAAGCTGCAGAAGCGAAGCGGGAGCAGTGGAAAGCGACTAAAAGTGCAGCTTTACCATCGATTAGACTAACGGCAAGCTCCGGTGCCGAAAAATATGTGAAATCAAAATCGAAAGGGTACGACTACGACGTCGGCGTCAGATTGAATTACCCAATCTTTGATGGTTACGAAAACTGCTTTCGACAGCAGCAAGAGCTAGCCGACTACGCAACAGAAATGTGGCGGATAGTGGATCTGGAAAATCAGATCGACGAAGAGATTGCCACGCTACAGTATAAGCTTGAAGCAGCGTGGGATGTTTTTCAGATTGCGGACAATGGGGAACAGACTACGGAAGAGATGTATAAAAGTGCTGTGGAGCTCTATCGTGCTGGCAAGTATTCGATCTTTGATGTTTTGAATGCGCAGCTTACCTACCAAGCCAATATGTCGAAGAATGAATTGGCAAAAATCGATTATTTCCGCGCGTTAAATGAACTGGCCTATGCTTTGGGGAATTTGGAGAATTTATGGGAAAATTAATTACAATCGTATTGAGTGCCCTTATGATCACTACCGGATGCCAACAATCCGATAGTGGAGGTCCAAAACGGAAATCTGATGTTCTAGTCCGCACCGCAACTGCTGCTGAAAAGGATTTGCACGGATGGGTCGAGACAGCAGGCAAGCTATTCCCCGTCTCCAGCGTAGAGGTTCGCCCTCGTGTTCGAGGCTCTGTAGAAGCCATTTTAGCAAAGGAAGGGAAAACGGTAGAGGCCGGTACCCCCCTGTTTCAGATCGATGCGCGCAGCTATCAATTCAAACTCGAAGAACTGCAAAACAAGTTAGCAATTGAAAAGACGCGGCTATCGTTTCTTCAAAAGAAATTTGAACGCATTCAAGGGATTTCTGACCCCGATTACATTTCAAAGACCGATCGCGAAGCTCTAGAGCTCAACATTGAAGAAACTCTCGCCGCAATTTCTGACACTGAAATTAAGTTACAATCGGCAAAACTCGATTGCGAATTCTGCCTCATCCGTGCACCTATTTCGGGACGACTCGGAAAAATCAACGCTCAAGTGGGGCAATGGGTGTCTGAGGGAGACAAACCTCTGACTGTTATCGATAAAGTGGATCACTTAGTCGTCGAATTTTCCCTTGCCGATGATGACCTACAAAAGCTGGAAGTAAGACCCATTCCTTTCACTATCATCTCATTGGCTCAGCATCAAGTGTTTTGCTCTGCACATTGCACCTTCATCGACCATCAGGTCAATCCGAAAACCGGATTGATCCGCATCGAAGGCGTTGTTCCCAATCCGACAAAAAAATTCCGCAAAAACCAAATTGTCAAAGTGTTAATCGAGGGGCGTCAATTTAAAAATGTTGTCACCATCCCCCGTCGCGCCATCAAAATGAACGAAGAGGGCGCCTACGTCTACAAAATCAACTCCGAAAATGTTGCCGAGCTCCATCCGGTGCTTCTAGGAGAAGAACTCGACGACCTGGCAATCGTCCAAGTCGGTATCGATGTGGGTGATGAAGTTGTTACGGAAGGGCATCTGCGCTTATACCCCGGCGCCAAAATCATCCGTAAAAACGACGCACTGTAGGGAGGTGATATGAAGCTATTTATCTCCCGTCCGGTTCTCACCATTCTTATCATGATCGCCATCGCGATGGCAGGGGCTTACTCTTTCTTTAAACTTCCCTCTAACGACCTACCTAGCATCGACTCTCCGGTGATTACCATCAATGCGACATACCCCGGAGCAAACCCCGAGACAGTGCTGGAAAATTTGACGACGCCTCTGGAAAAATCTCTTCAAAGTATTCCCGGAGTCAAATCGATCACTTCGAATTCCCATTTGGGGGGAACGACGATCACTTTAGAATTCGATTTTCACGAGGATATGGACAGAGCGGAACAACGCGTCGAAAAAGCTGTCTATCAGGTGCAGTCGAGGCTTCCGGTGGAGATGGCGCATACACCCATTATTTCCAGACAGAATTTTGACGGCGGTCGCGTGATGACGCTTTTGTTACATTCAAAGACGTTATCCACAAGCGATTTAATCAAATACGCAGAACGGAAAATCCAGCCGTTATTAAATCGGATCCACGGTGTTGCCGCTGTCAATATTTGGGGAGTGTCCAACAACATCCAAATCTCTTTCGACCCGCACCTTTTGCGCGCGTATAAGGTTCCCATCACCGATGTCATTAACAAAATCAACGCACTGAAAGGAACTTCACCGTTAGGGACTATTAAAACAGGAATTAAAAACCTTAAACTCGAACTGCAAAAGCCTGAAATCACTCTTAAGTCGCTGCGGGAGCTAGAAATTGCACCCGGTCCTGTCGAACTAAAAAAAGTTGCCGATGTTGATTTTTCTAAATCGAGTTCAGCGACGATCCGGTACATCAACAAAAATGTCGCAAACGATAGCGTTGTGATTTCGATCCAAAAGCAGACCGATGCGAATACTGTAGCCATTTCTAAACAGATTCAAGCCTTACTCCCTCAGCTTCAAAAGGAACTTCCCAAAGCGATCGAACTAGAAGTGTATGTCGACAGGGCGCGGTGGATTGAGGAATCGCTGTGGGATGTCGAATTATCCCTTGGACTCGCAATCATTTTAGTGGCGCTTGTCGTATATGCCACCCTTGGAAGAGTCCGAGAAACCCTTATCCCTACTTTGGCGCTAGTGCTGTCGATATTAGGAACCTTCATCGCCATGTACTTCATGGGCTTCAAATTGGACCTCCTCTCCCTCCTCGCATTGACGTTAGCTGTAGGCTTTGTTGTCGATGACGCCATCGTCGTCATGGAAAACATTTTAAGGCAACGCGAAAAAGGTCTTTCCCCCTTCCAAGCAAGTTTAACAGGTGCTAAAGAGATCTTTTTTACAGTTATCTCTATCACTGTTTCTCTTGTGGCCGTTTTTGTTCCCCTTCTCTTTATGGGAGGGATGAACGAACTGTTGTTCCGTGAGTTTTCTCTGACATTGATTATGGGGATTGTTATCTCAGGAATTCTTTCCATCACCATCACTCCCATGCTGTCTCGCTATTTGATCAAACAGAATGAGACTCACGAAACAAAAGGGATTTTAGAACGAGTGATCCCTTTCTACAAGAACTCCTTAGAAAAGGCCTTGGAACACCCCTACCTTGTCGGTAGCCTGGGGGGCATTACGCTTGTTTTGACCTTTGTGCTTGGCAACAACCTCGAAATCAACCTCTTCCCCAATGAAGACCGCGGTATCCTGCAAGGACAGATTCAATTCCCCGAAGGAATATCGGGATCCAATTCAAAAACTCTCCACAAAGATATCGAATCGAAGATTTTTCCGCTGGAAGGGCTAGATTCCTTTGTCATGGTCAATTACCCCAACATGTCACTGCTATCGCTTAAATCAAAGATTCCTGTTCGCACTATGATGGCGAACGTCGAAAAAGCGCTTTCGGATATCCCGGGAATTAGATCGTCGCTGACGCCGCTCCAATTGATCGAAAAAGTGGCGTTAAGCTCGGGAGGGGGCTCTCTCCAATATGAAATGAAAGGGTTCGATTTCGCAGAACTCCACGACACCGCTATTGCCTTTGATCAGTTATTGGAAAACAATCCCCGCTTCAAAGCTGTTCGCAAGAGCTTCAATCCCCACAATCCGAGCCTCCTTATCCGCATCAACAACGACTTGGCACGCCCTCTTGGAGTCAATGCAGAGAGTGTCGAAAAGGTGGTTCAAAAGCTGTATAGCGGCAACAGTTTGGGGGTATTCAAAATCGAAGGTAACGACCACGAAGTGAATGTGGGATTGAAAGATCAATACAAAAACAAACCTGCTTCTTTGGGTGTCTTAAGCGTCCCTAATCGTGATGGCTCTTTAGTGCCGTTGAACTCTTTTATCTCTTGGGAAGAGAAACTAAGCTCCGATGCTTTAAGACAAAAAGATCTTCTCCCTTCTGTCCGGTTCAACTTCGAAGTGGCAAATGACATTGCTATCCCGGACGGTCTTGCGGAGTGGGAGGAACTGGCACGATCGGTTATGCCTGATGGAGTGAGTGGTGAGTTCACGGGACTGGCTAAGTTGTCCTCTGAAGCGCGTAAAAACACGGTTGTTTTGATGTTGATGGCTGTTTTGGTCATGTATTTTGTGCTTGGGATGCTCTACGAAAGCTTTATCCACCCATTGACAATCCTTTCGTCTATCCCCTTAGCGGCTTTTGGAGGTGTTGTCACGCTTCTTTTCTTTGGCGAACCGCTTAGTCTATTCACTATCGTCGGGTTTTTACTACTCATCGGCATTGTCAAAAAGAACGGGATCATGATGGTGGACTTTGCTCTTGTAAGAAAGAGAGAGGGGTGCTCTTCTAAGCAAGCGATCATTGATGCCTCTGTCATTCGCTTCCGTCCGATCATGATGACAACCTTCGCCGCAATGATGGGGGCGTTGCCGATCGCTTTGGGAATTGGTGAAGGATCGAACACGCGTGAAGGGCTTGGTTGGGTGATCTTTGGGGGTCTTGCGATTTCGCAGGTGTTGACTCTTTATGTGACCCCGGCATTTTATCTTATCTTCGATAAGAAGAGCCCAACATAAGGTTCCCACCAGATGCGGGGTAGTAACTCCACCCCTGCCCTTGCCCTTGCCCTAATCATTACCCATTTTTTATGCCGGCCTTGCAGGCCTCGGATAGGTATTTTGACCC
>CAMFKA010000078.1 GCA_945957185.1 uncultured Chlamydiaceae bacterium
TGGTAACCCAATTCCTTGGCGCGCTGCGCAAGCTTTTGCGCATTCGACAGCACTTCCCCCTCCAACAAATAGTAAGGGATTGCACCGCAAACCCCCTCTGAAAACCGAATCAATCTGTCTGAACGCAGCCATGCAACTTTCCGTCTGGGATTTAAATCTACAGGTTTGCTAATCTTAGTATCTAACAAGGTGAAGTCCATATTATGAGTCACTCTATTTTTCAATCGATTGAGATTCTCCCCTCTCCCGGGGAAATTAAGCAAGAAATTCCGCTCCACTCCCCCGTCGAACAGTTCGTTGCAGAATCCCGAGAAACTATCCGAAATATTTTAAATCAAAAAGATCCTCGCCTAATGGTCGTTGTGGGCCCTTGCTCCATCCATCATCCCGACTCCGCCATTGAATTTGCACGTCGCCTCATTATTCTGCAAAGAGAAATTAAGGATTCTTTCTTTCTTGTCATGCGCGTGTACACTGAAAAATCACGCACAACAACGGGTTGGAAGGGTCTTTTAAACGACCCCCTTCTTGACGGCTCCGAAGATGTGGTCACCGGGCTCAGGTGGACCAGAGAGCTGCTTATGGAAATCGCTGATATGGGGGTCCCTACTGCAACGGAATTTCTCGACCCTATCGCCTCTCAATACTACGAAGACCTCATTTCTTGGGGATGCATCGGAGCGCGCACTTCCGAATCGCAAACGCACCGTTTGATGGCGTCCGGATTGTCTATGCCCATAGCATTTAAAAATAGCACTCAAGGGTGCATTAACAATGCTCTCAACGGCATGGTGTGCGCTGCGATGACACACAAAGTCCTAAGCGTCGATAACGATGGAAAAGTTTGTGCCAGACTTACTTCCGGAAATCCGGATCTCCACATTGCTCTAAGAGGCGGGCGCAACGCTCCCAATTACCACAAAGACGCTGTCGAACAAGTGGCTTCATCATTACGCCGTTGTGGACTGCCTGAAAAAATTCTGATCGATTGCTCTCACGACAACGCCCCTAACGATGAATCCGATCAGAAAGAGGTATTCCTTAATGTTTTAGAGCAAATTACCGAAGGGAACAACTCCATTCGCGGAGTGATCATGGAAAGCTACCTGGAAGGAGGGAACCAGTCGCTGCGGGAAAAACCACTTCATCCTCACAAATCAGTGACAGATCCTTGCCTTGACTGGGCCAACACCGAAAAATTACTGTTGGAAGGGAATGAACTGCTCCAAAAATGGCTGAAAGAGTCGACAGTGGAGAGCGTTTCATGCGCTCACTAGTCATAGTAGCTGCCGCGCTGTTGACAAGCTGCCAGCCACGGATTCTTACGGTGCAAACGGAGTACTTGAGCCACATCAATCTCGCCAGCTTCCATGTGGGCACTCCTGATCCCAGATTGGCAAACCCTCCTTTAGGTCAGAAACTAATTGTCAGTTGGAAAATCCCTAATTACTGCACGCATGCAGAGTACGATTTGATCGTAAAAATTCGCTTTAAAGATGGTAAACTGATTGAAAGAACCATCCCTGTGACACGCCCAACAGGGACTTATGTTCACGCATTGCTAAATAACGACTATTTTAATAGCGGCGGATTCAAAACGTATCTTGTCAACATCGGTGTGGATGGAGAAGTGATGGAAGAATGGCGCCATCAGTTGTGGGTCAATGTGATCGAAATCCCCCATGAAGATATTGACGAGGCAGAGGAAGAGCAAACCGAACAAGAGATCTACGACGAGCACTACAAAGGTGCCGGCGGCATTCAAAAGCCAATAGAAGAGCCTATTGAAATCAACGAAGCCGAATACAAGTACTTCTTCTAACCCTAACTTATCGCAATAAGATAACGCGGAGACGCGGGGACGCGGGGACGCAGAGAAAATTCAAAAACGTCAAAATGGATCCCATTGTCTAGTAAAAATCACTATTACATTCTTTTATAAAAGAAAAAACTCTGCGCCCCTGTGTCCCCGCGCCTCCGCGTTACCTTGTTATTGTTCCTTGAACGACTGATTTAAATGGATTAGATTGACATCTAGGCGGGGTCGGTCGGGCAATCAAATATCGACTTTGAGGGAGCGCAGAACCACGCGGACCTCTTTGAGGCCTAGTTTGGGTTGTTCGAATAAAATGTAGGACGGCTGCTGCTTCGGCAAAAACTGCCCCCAATACGCTTTGCGATTCTCCAGACTAAAGATCCGCTTCGCCCATTTAAATAGCTGCTTCACCATCCATGACGACCACTTTCCTATCCCAACAAGCTCTCCCAAGGACTCGGTAGGGACCATTCCGTAAGTCAATAAACGGCAATTTTCTTTTCGCAATGCCTCCAAAACGGCCACCATCAGACACTCGGATGTCCCTCTGGGCGCTTCGGGAATCGTAAGCAAAAACTTCAGGTACCACCCCTCTCTCTTCTCCAGCTTTACCAAGAGAGCGACTCCATAAATTTTCCCTTCTTGATCTTTGATGTAAAACCAGCGTCGGCTTTTTTTGTCTTCGAAAAAATTAACGTTTGCCAAATAGATTTGAGGGCCTTTTCGCGAAGCTAACCACTGATCCCCAACGGCCTGAATTTTCTTTTCCAACTCAGGGTCATTTCCTAAGAACTCTTCGACAGACAAACCCACGTGATAGGCGTGATTCACTTTGTTGCGCAGTTTGTTGCGCGACCCTTCCAATGGATCGACCTGAGGGTCGAATGTGAGCTCTTGACCCACTTCGATCATCACATTACATAGGTTACTGATCGCCCATCTGGAAAACTGTTCGGAAGAGATCAGATAAGTGACATTCAGCCCCTTCTGCTTGCAATAGTCGTGGAAGGCTTGTGCTAATGCGGGAGCGTCCTTGGTGTCGCAGACAGGATCTCCAAATGTCGCTGCGCAGCCAAGCTCCTCTTTAAATCCGATCACTCCATCAACATGAGGGACATGAAAAAACTGGAAGGCAGGATCACGTAATGTCTCCGCAGGGAAATCCCCCCAACGGCAAAGGCATTTTTCGATTAATGCCTTATTATCATTTAACGCTTCAACCTTATAACCAGGCTCCATGTCACCCCCTTGTTGAAATTACAGAAGCAGAATCGAGAACACGAACGTAAAGAGAGCGAACGATTCGATAATCCCGATGGAAGCCCAGCACTTACCGTAAACGGAAGGTTGTTTAACAGATGCTTGAATCCCCGTTGCGCATACTCTGCCTTGAAATACCGCAGACGACAACATCGCCAATCCGCAAAATATTCCCATGACCACTCCTGAAATCGGAGATAAAGCGCCGCTAAGGATCGCTTGTTTCATCATCAACATCAAAACGAATCCGTAAATACTCTGGGAAGCTGGTGCAGCGGACATCCCGATGAATTTACCATGCCCCTCTTCTGTGATACTCATTGCAGCGTGTGAAGCAGCCCCTGCGATGTAGCAGCCGATACAACTTCCAATCGCCGGAATTGCCAATACTAGCACTGGGCCAGCCATGTTGAAATCCATAATTTACTCCTCTATCTTCAAAATCTATCTATTCAATCTTTTTCTTTCGGAGAGGGTTAAACAACTTGCCTCCCCCTTCAAAACTATAGTGATACCATTCAAGAAAGTTAAGACGCAGCCCGTGGATGACGCCGCCCATAACTCCTAAAATCATGTTTACCGAGTGTCCCATCAGCAGGACAATGGCACCTAAAACAAAATTCATTGACCCTGCCATCTCGTTGATGGTTGCTGTCAGCAGCGACCCGGACAATCCCAATGCGTAGAGACGCAAGTAGGAGAGAATGTCTCCAAAAATTTGTACGACGTTGGTGGCTTCCAGCAAACCAAAAATTTTGTTTTTTATCAGTGACAATACGATGGCGATGCTAAGACCGGCGATCATTAGCTCCTTCCCTATTGTCGGCGCTGTTTCAGGATTCACGCCGAAAGCGAAGTGGATGATCGATGTCGCTTTCAAAAATTCGGGAATCGCCAAGTAAGCTCCAATGATGAATAGGATCCACCCGATAGAGGGCCACGTACGGAACATGTATCGTCCGAGGGATAAGATCACATGGATGCAGCCGATGAGTAGTGCAAGCTCCATCAAAATGTTGTCGGTAAATTTGTTCAATACCTCTGTGACTGTGCTATTACCGTCAGTGATCACCCCTTTTCGCAAAAATTCGTTTGGATTGGTCACATCTTTTAAAGCCGGAATTTTTGTAACCCACTCCTTCCACACTTCATCTTGACGGGTGATATGGAATTCAGCTTTTTTCTCGGCGAGCCACTGCATGACAGACACTTTTCTAATCGGATTATCGAAGCCGATAGGGATCCCAAAAAATGACGTTGTCAACAGTCCCCAACCAATGCAGGAGACACATAAGATTGTCATCAATGTAAGGACTCGTTTTCCGGCTTTCTTTTCCGGTTTCACTTTGTAGCGTACGTAGAGAGCGATCAGCAAGAACACCAATCCGTAACCGCCATCGCCGATGATCATCGCAAAGAAAAGAGAAAAGAAAACAAGCACCCACATGGAGGGGTCTTTATCGGTGTGGGATGGGGTGTCGTAGATGTGGGTAAGATCCTCCGCAACACGGTGGACTCCACTATTTTCCAGATATGTGGGGATCGTGTCTGTTTCTTCAATCAACACCTCTTCACAATAGACCCCATCGCTTTCCGCCAACTTTTGCAGCTGCTCCACTTTATCAACAGGGACCCACCCTTCCACGGCAAAAAGCGATTCGTCAAGGGAGTATTGCACATAACTTTGAACATCGTTAAGCTGGGCGTTATTAAGTAAATCCACCAAGGCGTGATGCAGAAATTCGTTGTAGCGGGCGAGTTTTTTTAATTCTTCATGTGCGCGGCCATTTTGACGATGAATCTCATCACGACGCTGTTCGAGCTGATCCAAGGTTTTATCCACAACGATTTCGTACATCTTGTGGTATTGCTTCGGCTCTTTTTGCACGCCCATAAAGTAATCTAAATTATGAGCGCGTCCGAGGTAAACGACATCCTCCGGAAGGTTATCTTCCTGGTACGCTCCTTCCTCGCTGTAGTAGAACTGGATAACCTTTTTCCCTTCTTTTTCGATGAATTTCAGATCTTCCAAAGAAAAGTTCCCTAACGGTTCCATGCGTGCGATTTCAAGCTTTAATACTCGTTCTTCCTCTTCGTTCTTATGTAGGATGTGTTGATTCTCTAAAATTGAACTTACAATAGTTTTTGAACGGGAATAATCGCGCATTTCGTCTTGCTCGACCGGGGGTTGTCCCCTTAACACCTTGATAGCTTGCTGATACTTTTGAACCTCTTCAGGGACTGCAGGGCGCGTGCGTGTGGGATTAATAAAATCAACAATCCCTAGCTCTTGCGCCTCCTCAAAGAATTTTTGCTTCTGTGATTCCAGGCCAACAAACAGATATTTTGCTACATCAACTCGCATGTGCTCTCTCCCTTGATGCCGCAAGACTTAACGCTTTTGCAGATTCGATTTTACCTTTCGCCACCTTTGCTCGAGAAACGGAGGCTAACTCTTGATCCCCTAAAAACACTTTAATTTTCTTGATGTTTTCGCGAGCACGCGGGATCAAAATTTTTTCAAAAAGATTGACGCGGATAGAAACTTCTCTGAGTTCTCGCTCCAAGGCTGTTTTTTTCTCCTCGGCCACTTTAATGCGGATGGAGGCCTCTGTCAACCCTCTCAGCCCTTTGATAACGCCATCGACCCAAGGTGGTGTGTCGAAAAGATCGTAATCGTAAGTTTCGAAAGTGATCCCATCAAAATAAGGAACATCAACCCCGGCAATGTTCTCGTAACGCTTCTGCACAGATTTAATGGCGGCAGCTTTTTTAGGATCCAAAGAGGCTTTTTCGACAAGCAAACCCGCGTAGCTGTTCACTTGAGTTAGCACTTCCGAGTAAAACTTCTCGGCATGAGCCACCTCTTGACGCGCTTCATTCACCTCTACCTGCAACATCGCTTTCTTTAGTTGCAAAGTAGGCAAATACTTCGTCAGCTGCTTGAGACGAGTCTGCTGAGCCCTCAATTCATTTTTTGTCAGTCGCAGAGCGGCCATACAATCCCTTTTTAGGTAGTGGCAGCGGCATGTGCCGGCCAGTACTTTTTAACAATCGATTCTTTAATTCCAACTTGGTTTGGTTGGAAGCACTCAGCTAATATCTCCCATCCGGTATCGAGAGCCTTTTCGAGAGAAATATTAACATCCAGGTTCATCATTTTATCTTCGAACAACTTGGAGTAGTTGAGTAACTGCTCGTCCCAACGAGAGAGTTTAAAGCCCATACTTTGTCTCTCTTTCGCTTTTTTGGACTCGGCATAGAGACGGATCATCGCGTTAGCCAAATCTCCGTGGTCGTCGCGAGTCACTTTACCGATCACGTTTTGCTTCAAACGGGACAGCGAACCGAACGGATCGATACGTCCGCCGTTTAAGTAGAACTGCCCTTCTGTGATGTATCCGGTGTTATCAGGAACAGGGTGAGTGACGTCATTACCAGGCATTGTCGTCACACCGATGATGGTGATGGAACCACTGCCATCGATGAGGACGGCCTTTTCGTAACGGGAAGCCAAATCGGAGTAGAGGGAGCCCGGATAACCACGGTTAGAAGGAACCTGATCCATCGTGATGGCGATCTCTTTAATCGCATCCGAGAATGCTGTCATATCCGTCAAAAGGACGAGGACGTTTTTGTTATTCATCGCGAATCTTTCTGCACATGCCAACGCCATATCGGGCACTAACAAGCACTCCACAGCAGGGTCTGTTGCGCGGTGAATGAACATAACCGTTTTGTTGAGCGATCCGGAAGCTTCTGCGTTATCGATGAAAGCTTGATAGTCTTTGAATGTTAATCCCATTCCACCGATGATGACGACATCGGCGTCCGTCTGGTTGGCAATACGCATCAACAGCTGGTTGTAAGGTTCACCCGGAACGGAAAAAATAGGGATCTTCTGCGATTTAACGAGGCAATTGAAGACGTCGATCATCGGAATATTCGTACGCACTAACTCTTTTGGAATGATCCGTTTTACCGGGTTAAAAGAAGGGGTTCCAATATTAATCGCTTCACCGCGAATCTCTGCGCCGCCATCGATTGGGACGCCGGCACCACTCAAACGACGACCCAAAAGATTATCGCTAAACATCGCCTGCATTTCGCGACCCAAGAAGGTGACTTTATCTCCCGTGGAGATCCCTCGAGTGCTCTGAAACACCTGCAAGGTCACTCTATCCTCATCGATCCGCAGTACGGACGCAAAAACGTGACGACCATCACGCAGGTCGATCCTTGCGAGTTCCCCTAAGCTAACCCCATCAGCGACGACGGTGATCAAGTTTCCCCGCATCTCTTCAATTCTGTCATATACTTTTTTCATTCCGTAATCCCTTTCGTCAATGCTGAACGGTTTATGCTCTGTCCGCTTTCTCAATCTGCTCCAAAATCGCAGTGTGAGCACGGTTGTATTCGGTTCCCTCAAAAGGCATAAAATTCATGTTTTTAATGTTGTTTTGCAGTTCGAGGAAGTACTCTCTAGCCTGATCGTGAGTTTTAAAGTAGAATTTCCCTTTAAAAATTCGATTGTAGATCAGACGGAAAAGGGCAACTTGCCGTTTTAGTGGGCAGTAGGCATCTTCCTTATCAAACGCGTTTTGCTGAAGATAGGCAAAGTCGAATAAAACCGACTTCAGGTAGACAACCATGTCATCGATAGTTGTTCCCTCTTCTCCAACCACTTCCATACGTTTTCCGATCTCGTCTCCTTCTTCTAGGAAATTCATCGCGGTCTCCACCATCTCTCCCCAGTTTTCCACCATCGATCCCAATTCTTTCGCCACTTCTGTGACATATTTGGACCAAGAAATCAGAGGATCAATAGCAGGATAGCGGCGAGAATCGGAACGCTCTCTCGACAATCCCAAAAAGGCACCCACAACAGACAGTGTCGCTTGAGTGACGGGTTCTTCAAAGTTACCTCCGGCAGGAGAGACAGCTCCACCGATTGTGACAGACCCCAAATCTCCATCGGAGAGACGGATCACGCCGGAGCGTTCGTAAAACTCAGCGATCCTCGACGCCAAATACGCCGGGAATGCTTCGTCTCCGGGAATCTCTTCCAAACGTCCTGACATCTCACGCATCGCCTGCGCCCAGCGGGAAGTGGAATCCCCCAAAAGAAGCACATCGAGTCCCATTTGACGGTAGTATTCGGCAATAGTGATCCCGAGATAGACGGAAGACTCTCGCGCAGCAACCGGCATGGACGATGTGTTGCAAATGATTACCGTCCGCGTCATCAACGTTTTTCCTGTGTGCGGATCGATAAGGTGAGGGAATTCACGCAACACTTCCACAACCTCTCCGGCACGCTCTCCGCAGGCCACAACAACCACGATATCGACAGAAGAGTATTTGGACAAGTGATGCTGTAAAACTGTTTTTCCGGCTCCAAACGGCCCCGGAGTACAGAACGTTCCCCCTTTAATGATCGGGAACATCGTGTCGATGATACGGGAACCCGTATCCATCATTTTTTCAGGCTTAATTTTAGTTCCCTGAACTAGAGGCATCTTAATCGGCCAACGTTGCACCATCGTGAACGAAATCTCTTTTCCTTCGTCGTTGACGCCTTTTGCAACAACGGTGTCGACATTATAAGATCCCGGTGCAACCACCCAAGTCAATTTGTAGCGTTCGTATCTGTTGAAAGGAACCATAATTCGATGATGGAAACGCTCTTCCATCGTTGTCCCCAAAGTATTGCCTCGTTCTACATAGTCTCCCACTTTAGCAACGGGAGTGTACTCCCACTTGCGAGTACGGCTCAACGGAGGGAGATAGATACCTCTTGGAAGAAACAATCCTGATGTTTCGGCGACTTGTTCCAAAGGATTTTGCAAGCCATCTAAAATAGAAGTCAAAAGCCCGGGGCCTAATTCGGCTTCTAGTAATCCATCTTCAAAGAGAACTTCGGTATCGAGTTTTACCCCTTTGGTGTCTTCAAAGACTTGAATTTTCGCCATATCGCCGGTGATTTCGATCACTTCCGCTTTCAACTGCACTCCGGCGAGGTGCACCATCGAGATCTCTCCCTGTCTCTTATACACATCTCCGAGCCCACGAGACCGGAGCCTCTCGCGTATG
>CAMFKA010000079.1 GCA_945957185.1 uncultured Chlamydiaceae bacterium
ACAACGATACAACGATACAACGATACAACGATACAACGATACATTTTCGAAAATTCAGAAAATTAAAGCAAATATTTGAATATGAAAATCCGACTTTTTTGAACCGCACTTCCGAAAAGTCGCGACTTTTTTGAAGAGTTGTTTACGATATTGAACAAAATTCTCTTTTCGTATACAATAAAATCATGGAATACGAAATCAGAATTTACTCGAACGAAGAAGGAAAAGAGCCTTTTCGCGATTGGTTAGACAGCCTGAAAGATGTTGACACTCAGGCTCTTATTTTTCAACGCTTACAACGCATTAAGTTGGGAAACTTTGGTGACTGTAAGTCAATAAGCGAAGGATTGTGGGAATTTCGTATTCATCACAAAGCAGGTATTAGAATTTACTACGCTAGAGTGGGTCAGCGTCTCGTCCTAATCATTGGAGGTGGCGATAAGAGAAGTCAGGAACGTGATATCACTAAAGCAAAAAAATATCTGGAAGATTACAGAAGGAGAATAACATGAATGCTAAATTTCGTTCTTTTGAGGAATTGTTAGACGAGTATTTAGAGAATCCAGAGTTTGCTATGAGCTTTCTTAATCAAGCTTTAGCTGACGAGGATGTGGAAGCGTTTAAATTATCACTAAAAGATATTATTCGTGTGCACGGCAAGATAACCAATTTAGCAAAAGAATCTCATCTTAGCCGAGGAACAATCTACAAGCTTATGCAAGGCAAAGGACAAACTGAGATCGGGACCATATTAAAATTGATTCACGCCTTGGGCTACGACCTTACCGTTACTCGAAGAACTCAAACCGCGTAAGCTGTAACAACAAGGCGATAGATTTTATACCGAAAAATTACATCGTTATATCGTTTTCTAGTCCCTTCATCACTCCATCGTTCCTTGGATGGAAGGCGTCGAACGCTTCTTTTAATCTTACTCTGCTCACGTGGGTGTATCGATCCGTACTTGCTATCGTCGCATGCCCCAACATCTCTTGAATCACTCGCAAATCAGCGCCATGGTCCAACAAATGCGTCGCAAACGTGTGCCTAAGAGTGTGAGGAGAAATATTTTTCGTTATCCCCACCTCCTTCGCCCTCACTTTCACCCTCTGCCAAACGAATAGCCGAGAAATCGGCTTCCCTCGATTAGTCAAAAAAAGAACCGGATTTGTCTCACTATCGTATCTGCTTCTCACTTCATTTAAGTAACGGTCAACCGCTTTTAGTGCCGGAGCCCCCAGCGGTACCACCCTCTCTTTATGCCCCTTTCCCATCACCTTAACAAACTGATCATCAACGTCATATATCTTTAACCCGCACAATTCTGATACGCGCAAACCGCTACTATATAACAATTCAAATATCGCTTTATCCCTGATCCCATCGACAGTCTCGTCATCGATCTCCACAAGACGTACCATCTCCTCCTCTGTCAAATACTCGGGTAGTGTTTTCCATTGCTTGGGTGTCTCCAGATAGAGGGCGATGTTTTGTGGGATCTCCCCTTCTCTTCTGAGAAATTTGAAAAAGACTTTTAATGCGATCATTCTTCTCGCGACAGTAGAAGCCGCATACCCTTGCTCCCTTTGAAACTCTAGAAATTCCTGAATCTCCTCCCGGCTATACTGTCCCTCGGTTTTTCCTGCATCGGATAAAAACTTTTGAAACGTTTGCAAGTCGGCGCGGTAAGCATCGATGGTATGAGGGGAAGCCCCTTTTTCTGTTGTTAGATATTGAATAAACTCAAGGATATGATTGTTAATACAAGCCTCGCTATTTCGTAAATCATTGATATTTACTGCTTTATAAAAAGCATGCCCACATAAACTTGTGGAAATGTCAAATAAAATTTTCTAAAAATTATTATATGCTATAATGACTATTAGAGCGCAAGCCCACTAAAAGGAGCCAATCATGTTAAGATTCATTTTTGCATTCATCTTTTTTGGTTTACTGTTTTACGGTATGTACCTTTACACGCCAGATGCATTTAATCTGCTTCACTCATGGGCAGCGAGCATCTTTGACTTTGTCAAACATATCGTTCATCAATTTGCTCCTGCTAAAGCAGCTGTAACACCTGCTGGATAATTTAGGGTTACAGGTGGTTCGACCGGGGTGTTTGTAGCGTATTTTATCAGTTGAGCAGTAGCTCGACGATAGAGTAATCGTCTGCGTACGCCCCCGGACCATTCAGCTTTTGAGTATACTCCTGAATTCTGTCTAGGGGATCCATCCCCGGCGGAGTTGGGAGACTAAGCGCTTGGATAAACTCGTCAAGGGTGAGGACGTCGCCATCGGGTTTAGTGATCTCGTAAACGCCATCACTAAACAAGTAGATGCGACCCCCCTCTTTGACAGAGATCGATTCTTTGTGAAACTTAATCCCCGGCATCCCTCCAATAACGAGACCTTCGGTTTGCAGTTGTTGCGCCTTCACTTTTGCCGAAGGAGCTTCAGGATAATAAATCGCAGGAGGATGTCCTCCGCTGGAGTAGCTCAACGTCTTCTCTTTCTTATTGTAGACTCCGTACCACATCGTAAAAAACATGTTGTTATGGTTTTCCATTTGGAAGCTTTCGTTCAAAGAAGCTAACACCGATGCGGGATCGTAAAAATCGGTATTGGGGAGCGTTTGGGACCTGATCACATTCATCGCAGAGATCGACAGCAGCGCTGCTCCCACTCCATGTCCGCAAACATCTAGCAAATAAAAAGCGAAGTGGTTGTCATCCAACCAGTGGTACCCGAACGAATCGCCTCCCAATGTCGTGGAAGGAATGAATCGAGATGTAGCTGTTACAGGACCCTTAATCGGTTCGGGTAACAGAGAGCGGACATAGGCGGCAGCATCGGCTAATTCTTGTTTCAAGATTTTTTGGTTATCTTGAAGCATTTTGTAGGCAGTGTCCCTTTCGACAAGGCGGATGTAGGCAGAAGAGTGGTGGCGGATCCGCGCAATCAGCTCTACTTTATCAGGAAGCTTTACAAGGTAATCGTTGGCTCCCAAAGCGAAAGCTTCCGCTTTGACAACGGGTTCCTCTTTTGTCGACAAGACAATCAGTGGGACATTTGCATATTGCGGGTCGGCCCGAAAAGCGCGGACGAGAGTCAATCCATCGATATCAGGCATGACTAGATCTTGAAGAATGACTGTTGGGTGGACTTGATTCGCAGTATCTAGAGCTTTTGACGGATCGGAGCAGTAATGTAGGACAATATCAGGATCGTCCTGCAGCATCCGTTTGACAGCCTCGTAGATAATGCGTTGATCGTCGATGAGCAGCACAGAGATCTGTACCGCTTCGGGCGCGCCAAAGGCTCCTATTGAAAGTTCGGTTCCCATTTGTCTATTCCTTTAATGAATTCAACACAGCCGAAGCAATTTTATCGAGAAGTAAAATCTCTTTTGCAGCTCCTGCTTCAATTGCCGCCTTAGGCATACCATATACCACACAGCTATTTTGGTGCTCGGCAATAGTGAGCCAGCCGCGATCGAATAGAGCCTTCATCCCTTTTGCCCCATCGTTTCCCATACCCGTCAGCAAAACAGCAACGCCTGTTTTAGGCCAGTTGTGTGCAACGCTTTGAAAGAAGACATCGACGGAGGGGCGGTAGAGAACTTCCTCCGGGATAGGTGTGTAGCGGAGATGTGTCCCCGAAATCATCACCAAGTGATCGTTGCGACCGGCAACATACACCTGTCCTCCACGGATAATATCTCCGTCTGCAGCAATTTTAACCGGCAATTTAATTTGCCCTCCCAACCAGTCGGCAAAGCCGGAAGCGAACTGTTGATCGACATGCTGAATGACAATGACAGCTGCTTTAAGATCGGCCGGAAACTGACCCAAAATTTTAGAAAGCGCAAAAGGGCCTCCCGTGGAGGATCCAAAAACCACCAAAGGGGGCAATGTTGGTGAGGGTGAAAGCTCTTTACCTTTTGGAGCCTTTGTGGGCGTAGGAACTACCGACAGAGATTTACCTATCAATTTCGCTATCGTTTCGATTTTGCGGTATAGATCTTTTTCTGCTTTAGGATCGTGACTCAAAGTAATTGCCGGAGTCATGACCACATCTAAAGCTCCGTATCCCATCGCCTCGAAGATCATCGCAGAATTGCTTACCGGGTTTGCTGTCACGATGAGGATGGCGCATGGAGTGTTTTTCATGATCAGACGTGTCGCCTGAACACCGTTCATGACAGGCATGATAAGATCCATTAGAATCAAGTCAGGAAGATCTTTAGCAGCCATTTCGACAGCCTCTTTCCCATCCGCAGCCACCCACACCAGTTCAAATTCTTCAAAATTATAAAGGAAGCGCTTCAAAACCTCTTGAGCAAGCCTGACATCGTTGACGATAGCGATACGTAATTTTCTCATCGTTTCTTACGGCGCTCCAATCAATTCTTTAACGACATGAATCAACGTTTCGTCATGGAAGCTGCTTTTAGTCAGGTAGTAGTTGGCTCCCGCTTCAAGACCTTTCTGGCGGTCTTCTTCACGCTCTTTATACGAAACAATCAATACCGGAATCCCTTTTAAGCGGGCATCCGAGCGAATGGCGCGTACCAATTCAATCCCATTCATCCTTGGCATATCCACATCGGAGACCACAAGATCGTAATGACCGATCCTGACCGCATTCCAACCGTCCATTCCATTGATAGCAGTTTCTACCTCGTACCCTTGGTTGCGTAAAAGTCGGCACTCCACCTCTCGCACAGTGATCGAGTCGTCCACCACCAAAATTCGCTTTTTATGTGTCGATTGCGACTGCTCGGATCCTTGTTCCCACTGGTGGATGCGCCCGCCGGAAAGTACATTATCGACGGAACGGACAAGATCTTCTACGTCCACAATCAGGACGGGGCATCCATCTTCTAATAACGCCCCTGCGCTGATATCTTGCACTTTGCCGAGACGAGTATCCAACTCTTGCACAACAAGCTCACGTTCTCCCAAAAAGCGATCCACAACAATCCCATACATGTTGGCGTGATCGCTGATGACAATCACCGGCAGGGCATCGCTCGAGTATTTATACTCTTCCAATTCCATCACTTGGGCAGCTAAAACAAGACCGATGTTATCGCCGTGGAAGTTGAAATACTCCCTATTTTCAATCACTTCGATATCGTCTTTTTTAACCATGAGGGAGCGATTGATACGCGACAGAGGGAATGCATAGGTTTCCTTTGCGATCTCCACAATAAGAGCGCGGATCACAGAAAGCGTCAAAGGCAGTTGCAAGTGAAAAGTAGTGCCCTGCTTTGGAATTTGCGTGATTCTAAGAGTTCCTGTAACCTCTTGAATCATTGTTTGCACTACATTCAGACCCACACCCCTTCCGGAGATGTCCGTCACATCTTTAGCGGTCGAAAATCCCGGAAGGAACAGGAAATCGAGAAGTTCCGTTTCACTCAATGAATTCGCCACTTCCGCACTGATCAGCTTTTGTTCGACAACTTTTTTGCGGATATGGTCGAGGTTTACGCCTCTACCATCATCGCTGATGGAGATGGCAAGCATCCCCGCGCGGTGCTCTGCTGAAAGAGTAATCGTCCCTTCCTGAGGCTTACCTGCGGCAACTCTCTCTTCCGGGGATTCGATGCCGTGGTCGACAGCATTGCGGATCAGATGCCCCAAGGGGGCTTCTAATTTTTCTAAAATTTCTCTATCGACAGGAGTATTTTTCCCTACAATTTGCAGGCGTACCTTTTTGTTCAGTCTGCGCGACAGATCGCGAACCATTCGAGGGAATCCCTCGACACCATCGCTAAAAGGGCGCATCCTGCTATCGATCACTTCGCGATACAATCGATCAGACAGAGAGGAGTGCCTTACGATAAACAGTTCCAAATCACTCAAACGGTCAGTCAGCCCTTGACGACACTCTTCAACATTCTCTTGAATCTCTTTCAATTCGTTTTCAGACTTGTCGCCCCCCTTCCTTTTATCTAGCCGCTCTCGCAAATCCTCCAAGCGACCGCTAAGGGTGTTGTGGTCCTTTTTAAGATTCAATAGCGAGTTGCTAAACGGCTGCAGCCAGCGAGATTCGACCATCGATTCCCCTGCCAGCCCCATCAGGCGATTCAAATTCTGCGCCGTCACCCGTAAAACACGCTCTCCGCGCTGTTCTTTCTTCTCTTCGACAGGGGCGGCAGGAGCCGGAGGTGGCGGTGGAGGTGGAGGCTCTTCGATGACAAGCTGAGGGGCAGCCTGCACGACAACAGGGGGCGGAGGTGGTAAAGGAGCAGGCTCTTCTTTAGCAATTTTTGGAGGCGTTTGACCCTCCAAAATCATTTTTAAAGCATTTTGAATCTGTAAAATTGTCGTCGATTCCTGCTTTAACCACCCCATCATTGTCTGTTGAGGCAATTTTGCCAATTTAGTAAAAATATCGACACCTTGCAGAACTAGATCGACAAATTCGGATGAAAAAGCGATTTTTTGCTTTTGAAGTGCAACAAAGCAATCTTCAATGACGTGGGCGAGGTTGACAATGGTTTCGAGACGAACGACCCTTCCGGCTCCCTTAATCGAGTGTGCTGCGCGCATCAAAGGCTCGACTTTATCAGCGCTGCCTTCGGTTTGCTCCAAAATCACAAGGCCATCATTTAAAGCCTGAGATTGCGTCTCCAGTTCCATGCGAAAAAGGTCTAGCATCACAGCATCGATCTTCAAAAATTCCGCTTCCGCTAGCAGCTCTTTTTCGTGATCGTTTGGGGGTGTATCGGAAGGAGGATTCATGAGAGACTCCTTTTCATGCTGTAAAGGAGCAGCTCTTCATCCAAAACTCCAATGGTGTTATTCGCCAACGAAATCACCCCTTTGATGTAGTTCGCCGTCGATTTCGAAACTGTGACAGGGACATTTTCCATTTTTTTGAGATCGAATCTAAAAATTCCTAGCACTTCGTCGACAGGGAAAATCCAGAAATCGGTTTCATGCTGAATCGAAAGCATTCTTCGGTATTTCAAAGCGTTGCCGGAATCCACTTCAGAAATCGCTTTCGGAGCAATTTCCAATAAATTCTGTAAGTTGACGCACAATCTTAACTGTCCACGAAAATTGGTCAATCCCAGCAGGTAATGACTTTTTCGGTGGGGAATCTTATGAATTTGTCGCTGTTCGGAAACTTCATGAAAAATAAGGGTAGACATTCCTAACCATTCGCAACCCAAGCGGAAGACGATCATGGAGATGTCGTCCGTCTGCACATTGACCACACGCTGATCTTGAAGGAATGCCGACCACTCGATAATATAGGCAGGATCGCTCCTGCGCTCCAACAAAATATCGGCAGAGATAGTTTCAGGGGAGCTAAAATTCAGCTCCTCGCCTTCCGTTTCCGCTTTACTGCTGTAATCGTCATGCTTCATGGCTCCCATTCACTCCCTTGCGCTGCGCCCGCTGCCTATACTCGGCAGCGGCGTTCTTATCTCCCCTTGTATCAGCCAGCAGACTTAAATACACTAACGCCTTTCCATGTTCGGGATTTAATTCGATAGTTTTTAGAAAAAAGACCTCCGCCTCTCCGTCTTGACTCAATGCCAACTGGATCACTCCCATCAGAAAAAACACTTCGGGATCGGGACCAATTTTTTCTAAAATTTCGAAACAATTGTCCAGTGCCAAGGCAAATTCCCCGTGATCAGCAAAAGTTTTGGCCTCTTTTAACAACTTCGTCTTCGTCTCGGCTTTGGCTTTTTCTTCTTGCTCCAGAATCCGCGCCGCCGCCTCCACTTCCAGGAGCTTCGACTCCGATTTGTGAGTCGAAAGCGGCAAGGAAGACCCCGGCCGTAAAAAAGCGCAGTATTTGCGGTGTTCTATGGGAATAAAGCCTTCCTTTCTTGCGATTTCCGCTTCGGAAGGGCTGAGAATCAGCAAGCCATTCTTCAAAAGCATTTTGCTAAACATTTGAAGGAGAGCCTTTTGCGAACTAACACTCAAATAAATCAACAAATTACGGCAAATGATGACATTGTAAGGCGCGCGTCCCTCGTAAAAATCCCAATCGCACAAATTCCCATACGTCAATTGGACAGATTTTCTGACCCCGGGGTGAAGAAAGAACCCTCCTTCGACGGGCATGAAGTAGGTGTCGCGGAAGTCGATCTCTTTACCGCGAAAGGAATTTTTTCCATAGATCGCCAAGCTTGCATCGAGAAGGGCTTTTTTGCTGATATCGACAGCTTCAATCAAATAAAAGTGGGAAGGGATGTTTCGCTCATGGAATAACATAGCAAGGGAGTAAGCCTCCTCTCCCGTCGAACAGGGAGCGCAGAGGATTCTGACAGGTAACTTGTGGTGGATCCACTTTTCCAAGCAGTACTCCACAGCAAAATCGAGAGATTGCCTGTCGCGAAAAAACCATGTTTCCGGAACGACGATCTGTTCGATAAATTCTTGCATCTCCTCGGGGTGTGTGAGAAGAAAATCGTAATATTTCTGCTGAGAATCACACCCTGTCGCTTCCATCCTATCGGTAAGGGCGCGAACACCGATATCGCGATGAAGTGTGTGAGGATTGTGGCCGATAGTGGTTTCGAGAAGTCGATAGATCCGATCGAGTATCTCTTCTGCCATTTAGATGACAACTCCTACCATAGAGTCCATCAGCATGCGGTAGTCCACAATTTGGACCACATCGCTGCCGGAGCGGACCACCCCGTCGAAATAGGGGAATTCTTTGATTTTCACTCCGGAGCGGGTGATCTTGGATTCAGGAACTTCGACAGCCTCGGTGATTTTTTCTGCGAGAATGCCGATCTGTTCCGGAGCAGAGCCCCCCCTTTGACGAGAAAGAATAAAGATTCTGGAATGCATAGCATCTTTGCAGCTTTTCCCTTCAGTAAGCATTGCATAGTCCACCACAGGGACTTGAGCCCCTTCGTAGGTGATGGTTCCCAGAATATAGGAAGGGACGTGCAGAAGCGGGTTGATCAATATCTTTGGAATCACTTCCAAAACCGCTTCTGTATCGATAGCGTACCCTTTGTGTCCTACATAAAATAGCAGCATCAACATAGGTTAACCTGCACTACTCCTTTGCAT